>JBIKTA010000074.1:0-8183 GCA_044348315.1 Burkholderiaceae bacterium
GATGGCGGAAGCTTGGCGGGCTATCCGCACGTGGAGGAGTGAAGGCCGAGGGGGTGATCGAGCGACTGATCGGGCGCATGAGACCCTTCATTGCCTCCCAATCCGACGTACTGTTGGGTGACGTGAGACGTGACATCGGGCTTCGTTTTCCCATACAGGCGGTCCGAGAGGCCGTGATCAACGCGCTCGTGCATCGCGATTGGACTCGGCCGCTTGAGGTTGCCGTGACGCACTATGCCGATCGCCTGGAAATCACGAGTCCCGGCTCACTCCAGAATGCGATGACGATCGAGAAGATGCTCGCGGGCCAGCGCACTGCGCGCAATCCGATCATCATGGAAGTCATGCGTGATTACGGCTACGTCGAGCAACGCGGGATGGGGGTGCGTCGGAAGGTCGTGCCGCTCACACGCGAACATGCGGGGCAGGATGCGCAGTTCGAGGCGACCGAGGACTATCTGAAAGTGGTGCGGCCGGCGCGGCGCTGAGCGCCCTCACACCCGCCCCAGCAGCAAGAACTCCATCAGCGCCTTCTGGGTATGCAGGCGGTTCTCGGCCTCGTCCCAGACGGCCGACTGCGGGCCGTCGATGACCGCGGCGCTGACCTCCTCGCCGCGGTGGGCGGGCAGGCAGTGCATGAAGAGGGCATCGGGCGCGGCCACCGCCATCATCTCCTCGTCCACGCACCAGTCGGCAAACGCGAGCTTGCGTTCCTCGTTTTCTTTTTCGAAACCCATGCTGGTCCAGACATCGGTGGTGACGAGATCCGCACCACGGCAGGCCTCGAGCGGGTCGCTGAACTGCTCGAAGTGATCCGTGCCGAAGAGCCCGGCACGCTCGGGTTCGACCTCGTAGCCGGGCGGGGTCGAAACGTGCACATTGAAATCAAGGAGTTCGGCCGCCTGCAGCCAGGTGTTGCAGACGTTGTTCGAGTCACCGATCCAGGCGACCGTGCGGCCCTGGATCGAGCCGCGCTGCTCGATGAAGGTGAAGATGTCGGCAAGCGTCTGGCAGGGGTGGTATTCGTTGGTGAGACCGTTGATCACCGGCACCCGGGAGTGGGCGGCAAAACGCTCGATGATCGTCTGTTCGTAGGTGCGGATCATCACCAGATCGCACATGCGCGAAATCACCTGCGCCGCATCCTCGACCGGCTCGCCGCGGCCAAGTTGCGAGTCGCGCGTGTTCAGGTAGATCGCAGATCCCCCCAACTGATGCATGCCCGCCTCGAATGAGAGCCGCGTACGCGTGCTCGCCTTCTCGAAGATCATCACCAGGGTGCGGTCGGCGAGCGGATGGTAGGTCTCGTAGCGCTTGAAGCGGGCCTTGATCTCGCGTGAGCGCTCGAACAGATACTCGAGCTCGTCCCGGCTCAGATCACGGAACTGCAGAAAATGCCGTATCGCGTTCATCGCACCACCATCTCAATCGGAAAATACTGGGGCGGGCCGAGACAGAGCGAACGCTCGCCGGCGTTCAGCCCGCCTTCGCGCCCTCGACCTTGGCCCGGATCAGCGGAATCAGCACATCGAGCAGCAACTGGGCGTGCTCCTGCGTGAAGATGAGCGGCGGCAGCAGCCGGACCACCCGGTCGGCGGTCACGTTGAGCACCACGCCTGCGGCAAGCGCTTGGCCCACCAGATCGCCACAGGGTCGGTCGAGCTCGATACCGATCATCAGTCCTTGCCCGCGGATTTCGACGACGCCGGGATGCCCCGCGAATGTCGTCTTGAGCGAATCGATGATGAATCCGCCCACGGCTGCCGCGTTTTCGAGCAGGCCCTCGGCTTCCATGGCCTCGATCGTGACGACACCTGCGCGCATGGCGAGCGGGTTGCCGCCGAAGGTCGTCCCGTGCGTACCCGGCTGGAACACTTCGGCTGCCACGCCATGGGCGACCACCGCGCCAACCGGCACACCGGAACCCAGGCCCTTGGCGAGCGGCATCACGTCCGGGACGACGTCTGCCCACTGATGCGCGAACCACTTCCCCGTGCGCCCCATGCCGCACTGCACCTCGTCGATCATCAGCAGCCAGCCCTTTTCGTCGCACAGACTACGCAGTTCGCGCAGATATTCGGCGCGCGCCGGCTGAATCCCGCCTTCGCCCTGGATCGCCTCGACAAACACCGCAACCACATTGGGCCGGTCAGCGGCCACCTTGCGGATGGCCTCGGCATCATTGAGCGGCACCCGCACGAAGCCCTCGACCAGCGGCTCGAAACCTTTCTGCACTTTTTCGTTACCCGTGGCAGACAGGGTCGCCAGCGAACGGCCGTGGAAGGCCTTTTCGTAGACGACAATTTCGGGCCGATCGATTCCCCGGTCATGGCCGTACTTGCGCGCGAGTTTGATCGCCGCCTCGTTGGCCTCGAGCCCGGAATTGCAGAAGAACACGTTGGTCATGCCGCTGCGCTCGATGAGCATGCGGGCGAGTTGGTCGCGAAGCGGGTGCGGGAAGAGGTTGGAGACGTGAATCACCCGCCCGATCTGCTCGCGCAGCCCGGCAACGAGTCGAGGATGATTGTGGCCCAGCGTGTTGACGGCGATGCCGGCGAGGCAGTCCAGATAGCGTCGACCCTCAAGGTCGTAGAGCCACACGCCGTCGCCGTGACCAAACGACACGGGTTGCTGGCCGTAGGTATTCATCAGCGGCGACGATGCGGTCATGGTGGTCGTCTCCCAGGGAGGCTGTGTCTGAATGGGCGTTCGGCGGGGGTCGGGTGGTTCAGGGCCAGCTTGACGGCGGGCCGATCAGCCCTTGACCCGGCTCTTGTACTCGCCGGTGCGGGTGTCGATCTCGACCTTGTCGCCGATCTCGACGAATGCCGGAACCGAGATCTCGAGGCCGGTGGGCTTGATCCGGGCGGGCTTCATGACCTTGCCCGAGGTGTCACCCTTGACGGCGGGCTCGGTGTATTCGACTTCGCGCACGACTGAGTTGGGCATCTCGACCGAAATGGCGCGGCCTTCGTAGAACACCACCTCGCACTGCAGGCCTTCGTCGATGTAGTGGACGGCGTCGCCCATCGATTCGGCCTCGACCTCGAACTGGTTGTATTCGCCGTCCATGAAGACGTACATCGGGTCGGCAAAGTACGAATAGGTGACTTCCCTGCGGTCGAGCACCAGCACGTCGAATTTTTCGTCAGCCTTGAAAACCGTCTCCATGGCTGAGCCATTGAGCAGGTTTTTCATCTTCATCTTGACGACGGCGGCATTGCGGCCGGACTTGTTGTAATCGGCTTTCTGGACCACCATGGGTTCCTTGCCGATCATCACGACGTTGCCGGTCCGGAGTTCCTGGGCGATTTTCATGAGAGATCCTGGGAGGATGATGTGAGAGGGTTTCGGGTCGGATCGGCTGTCGTTGCGATTCGGTGCGTTGCGCTTCGTTGCGTCGCTTCTTGCTCAATTTCGTTGCATCTCGCTCTGCGCGAACGCCCGAATCGATCACGGACATGCAGATGTCAAACCCACTATCTTAACCGATCCCTGATGAACGCGACCAGCCGGCTGGCGAGATCGGTCTGCGCAAGCAGATGAAGCCGCCAGCGCTCGTGCAGGCCCGAAATGGCCTCGCTGTCGCGCTGATAGTTGTGCCAGGCCTCGCTCACGTGCTCGCCGGTGCTCCAGGCACGCATCATCGTCCCGACTCGCGCGACTGACGCTGCGGCATCGCCGCCCAGGGTTTCGGCCATGCGGGCGAGCCAGGCGTCGAGTTTGTTCAGGTGGGCGTGATCGGCTTGCGGGTAGGGCTGCCAGATGAAGGGGCGCGCCGCCCAATGGGCGCGAATCCAGGAGTCTTCGCCCCTCACGATATTCAGGTCACAACTCCAGAGCAGCCGATCGTAGTCGTCCTGGGACAGCATGGGGAGCCGCTGAATCTCCAGCGCGCCGTCGGTCCAGACCCGCGGTTGCTCAGGGGCCCCCACCGCTGAAAAGGCCGCCGCTGCGACCGGCGCAGTCGCCAGGACCTGGGTCGGTTCGTCGGCTGCGATCAGCGCCTGCAGCCAAGCCTTTAGCGGCGCGTCGCGATAGCAGAACAGGCTGATGCGCGTTCGGCGCTTCGTGCTCGGCTGCGGATTGATGATGCCGAGTGAAGCAAGAAAACGGGTCGCTTCACCCGAACTCTGGAAGTCGATCAGGCGGGTATCGAGGTCCTGTTCACGCAGCAGGCCGCCGGTCGCGGGCGTAAACCCGGGGAAGAAATAATGGGCGAGGGCGTTGTCCGATGGCTTTGGAGACGCGCGGCCGTGAAAATCATCGACCCAGTCCTCGGCGCTCAGGTATTCGAGGTCCACCCAGACTGGATCGGTCGGCCCCCTCGCGGCGAGACGCGCGCGCACCCCCGGCGGTAACGCGCAGCCGAACCCGCTCACCACCGCCTGGGGGTGTGGGTGCGCCTGCGCGAGCATTCCGGTTTCGTCATGGTCGGTCCAGGGCACCGTACGCAAGGGCGCGGTCGACCCACTGGCCAGAAGGGGCTCGGCCGGTGCGATCTGCTTCAAGGTTTCAGGTGAATCGATGAAGAGAGTCACCGCCATGTCGTGATCGACGACGAGCTGCCGGGCGAGGCGCCAGCAGACTCCGGCGTCGCCGAAATTGTCGACGACCCGGCAAAAGATCCAGACCACATCGCGAGCCTTCACTTTTCGGAATCGATACGGTCAGCGGGCGATGAACCGAACAGGGCGTTGAGTTGCGATCGAGCCTGGGGGGTCGCACCCCCGCGTGCGCGCTCAACCGGATACTCCTCTTCGATCCGGTCCTGGAGATAGCTCGCGGGGTTGGGTGCTGAGATCAGCCGCCGCCAGACTTCGACCGGTACGTTACGGTAAATGCGACGCTCTCCGCCCGTCAGATCGATTTCGAGCCGCTTGTCCGGTGCGTCATACGCGGCGGCCTCCAGGCGGCCGCCTCGGAGTGTTTTCCGTTCCATGTCGCGATTCTCCTCTCCTTCAAACTCTCCTGGCGGGGCCGCGCCCAGGCGCGCCTCATCGACCGGGGAATCAGTGCTGCAGTGCTCAACGACCAGCCGCCTTGCCCTCGCGGCGCGGATCGATGCCACTTTCGAGCAGACAGGGCTGCGCACGCGGCCCCTGACCCCCGGACGCGCAGATCCGGATGATGCCGTGCAATCCGCTGGTCATGGCAGCTTGCCGCACCTCATGCCCCCGGGCTTTGAGCGCGCCGGCCAAGGGATTGCCGCCGGGCATCAGTTCGAGCTCGGTGGGCCCGTTACGGTTGCCGAAGTGAGCATGTGCGATCGTCTGCTGCAAGGGGAGGCCCTCTGCAAGACTCATCTGGAGCGTGCGCGCGACGTAGGCGATGATCGACGCGCCGCCGGGCGACCCGATGGCGAGTGCCAGCGCGCGCGGGGGCGACGCGTGGAAAACGAGCGTCGGCGCCATGGAACTGCGAGGGCGTTTACCGGGCTCGACCCGGTTGGCGACTGCGCGGCCGTCCTGCCGTGGCGCAAATGAAAAATCAGTCAGTTGGTTATTGAGGAGAAACCCCCGCACCATCAGCCGCGCGCCAAACGCATCCTCGATCGAGGTCGTCATCGAGACGGCCCGGCCGTCAGCATCGATGATCGACAGATGGGTGGTGGACTCGCGCTCCAGATCGAATTGCGGGATTGCAGCGATCCGGGCATGCCCCTGCAGCGGGTCGCCTGGAGGCGCGACGCCCATCGCACCCTCGCCGATCAGTGCGGCGCGGGCCCGAAGATAGCTGGGATCCAGAAGGGCTCGCGTGGGTACATTTACAAAATCCGGGTCGCCCAGATATCGGTCGCGATCGGCGAACGCGAGCCGGGCAGCTTCGAGGAAACGGTGCACGCCGGCCTCATTGATGCCGGCGTCCGCAGTGTTTGATGGCGTGGAGCTTTGATGAGATTGGGCGAGGCTCTGGCGAGCGGTCAGACGCGCGGCGGGTTCAGCGGCGAAGATCCCCAGGATCTGCGCTACCGCGACCGCACCGGAGGAGGGCGGCGGCATCCCGCAGATCTCGTAGCGTAGCCAGGCTGTGCAGAGCGCCTCGCGCCGGATGGCGCGATAAGTTGCCAGATCGTCGAGGCTGAGCAGACCCGGGTTCGTGCTGTGTTCGCGCACACGCCGAACGATGTCTGCGGCGATCGGACCCTGGTAGAACGCCTTTGCGCCCTCGTGCGCAATCGACTCGAGCGTGGCCGCGAGATCGGGGTTCCTGATGATTTCGCCGATGGGTCGTGCCTGGCCGCTGTCGTTGAAGAAGTAGCGTCGGGCAATCGAATCGAGCGCCAGAAAACGATCCCGCCCGACCAGTGTGTGCAGGCGCTCACTGACAGCGAATCCTTCGCGGGCAGTCCGTATCGCGGGCGCAAACAGCTCAGCCCAGGCAATGCGTCCGTGCGCCGCATGAGCGTCCGACAGCATCGCGACAAGGCCGGGTACACCCACCGCGAGTCCGCCGACTGCGGCGTCGTGGAAGCGCCGTGGTCGCCCGTCCGCGCCGAGATAGGCCTCTTCGGTGATCGACCGGGGGGCGGTCTCGCGTCCATCCCAGGCGTCGACGCGACCGCTCGCCGGATCGTGATGGAGCATGAATCCGCCCCCGCCCAGGCCCGACGACTGGGGCTCGACGAGGGTCAGCATCATCTGGGCGGCGATCGCTGCGTCCACCGCCGAGCCGCCGCGCGCGAGGATGCCCTGAGCCGCTTCCGTGGCAAGTGGGTGAGCGGTCACTGCCAGCCAGTTTTGCGCGCGGACCACCTCCCGGGCGCCGCGACCGCTTTCGGATTCGGGCTGAGCGGGCGCATCGGGTACGGCACTTTGGCCCCAGGCGGGCAAGGTGGCGGCGATCGAGAGTGCCGCGACCAGCGATCTGAAAGTCTTGTACATCGGTAGGGCTACCTCGTTGAACCTGAATCCCGAGTGGGGTACGGTCAGCTGCCGGTTTCGGGATGATAGCCTTCGGATTAACTGTCTCGGGCCTTCGCGCCCCGCTCAACCCCTGTTCAGGAATCTCAAGGCATGAAGACCCTAGTCGATCAGGCGGCCGCCGTTGCGGCCGGTCATCAGACCAGCGTGGCGCTGATCGAGGCGGCGCAAATCGCGGCCGAGGCCGCCGCCGAGCTCAATCCGCTGGCCTGGGTGGACTGGCGTCAGGCCGCGCAAACTGCCCGAGTGCTCGACGCTGAGTTGGCTGCAGGGCATCCGAGGGGGCCCCTCCACGGCATGCCCATTTCGATCAAGGATCTGTTCAATGTGGACGGCATGCCCACCCGCGCGGGCACGCGGGCGGCGCTCCCCGGATTGAGCTCGCGCGAGGCGACCCTGGTCACACGGCTCAAGGCGGCCGGCGCGCTTGTTTTCGGCAAAGCCAACATGCATGAGATTGCACTCGGCGCAACTGGGGAAAACGTCTGGACCGGCGATGTGAAGAACCCCTTCGATCCCGCGCGACAGGCCGGCGGCTCGTCGAGCGGATCGGGCGTATGCGTGCAGCGTGGCATTGGCCTGGCGTCAGTGGGGAGCGACACCGGTGGCTCGGTGCGGATCCCTGCGGCATTTTGCGGGGTGACCGGATTCAAGCCGACCCGTGACGCGATTCCGCTCGAGGGCGGACTCTACCTCTCCTGGACCTGCGATCACGCCGGGCCGCTGGCGCCCAGCGTCGCCGACTGCGCGCTCATGTTCGAGGTCATGGCACAGCGCTCGGTGCGGCATGGGGCCGTGCCCCGCAAGCCCCGTCTGGCGGTGCCCGAGCGCTGGCTGCAGGGCCGCTTGCAGCCGGGCGTGCGCGAGGTGTTCGATACTCTGGTGGCCGGCCTGCGCGCCGAGGGCGTCACTGTGGACCCGGTCGAGATCGACACGCTTCAGGCGGGCTGGGAGGCGTATTCGCCCCTTGTTCGGGCCGAGGCGGCGTGGGTGCACCGGCAGGTGCTCGATGCCGGCGGCGAGGGGTTTTCCGCGATGGTGCTGCCGCCGCTCGAGGCCGGGCGCAGGATTGCCGCGCGCGACTACATCGATGCGCTGCAGACGCGGCAGGCGCTCGTCGACGAATTTGCCCGCTTGCTGGGCGGCTATGACGCGCTGATCTGTCCGGGCAATGCAGTGCTGCCTCCGCTGCGCGGACAGCACGAGGTCCAGACCGAGGGCGGGCTGATGAGTACCCGGGATGCGGTGCTGGGTCAGACG
>JBIKTA010000393.1:0-3558 GCA_044348315.1 Burkholderiaceae bacterium
GGCCGCGCCGTGCCGGGTACCAATCGCGCCACCGATCCCGGTTGCCAGTGCCAGTGAACAACCCGGCACCTGAACCGCTGGATGCGCCTCGCCACGCAACTGCCGCACCGCCTCGATGATTTTTGTTATCCCGCCCCGATTCGATGGGTGATTGTTGCAGAGGCCGCCCCCATCGGTGTTGAAAGGCAGCCGACCCACGCCCGAGATGAGATTGCCGTCGGCGACGAATCGGCCACCCTGCCCTTTTGGGCAAAAACCGAGGTCTTCCAACTGGAGGATCACGGTGATCGTAAAACTGTCGTAGATCGACGCGTACTGGATATCGGCAGGCGTGACGCCGGCCTCCTCGAACGCCCTGGGGCCGCTCAGCGCCGCAGCGGTCGCACTCAGATCAACCCGCCCGCCCATCTGATGGCGTGTGGATTCGCCGTGACCGATGAGGGCGACCCGTGGCCGGTTCAGGGCCAGTGCCACTTCCGGACGCGCCACGATCACCGCGCCGCCCCCGTCGGTCACCACGCAACAATCGAGCCGATGAAGGGGATCACTGATCATCGGTGAGGCGAGCACCTGCTCAACCGAGACCGCATCCCGCAGCAAGGCGTCCGGGTTGTGCCGTGCGTGCTCGGAGGCCGCAACCTTGACCCAGGCAAGCTGCTCGGCGGTCGTGCCGTGATCGTGCATATGACGCATCGCAGACATGGCGTAAAGATTGACCGTTACGGGCCGGTACGGAAGCTCATACGGCGCATCAGGCAGATTGACGCCGCGATTGCGGACCTGGGTCCCGGACAGACCCTCCGAATTCGGGCGACCCGCCATGGTGATCAAGGCAACATTGCACTTTCCGGCGGCAATCGCCTCGGCCGCATGCGCAACATGGACCAGATAGGAGCACCCCCCCATGTCCGTCGAGTCGACGTGTCGGAGCTTGTTCAGGTTCAGGTAGTTGGCGAGCGACCAGACGTTTGCCCCCGGGGCATCACCCGCACAGAAGTAGCCGTCGATGTCGCCCTTGCCCAGCCCCGCATCGCGCAACGCACCAATGGCGGCCTCGGCATGCAACTGCGCGACCGAGTGCTGGGGCGCCTTCCGGAGCGGGTGTTCATAAGCACCCACGATGTAAGCCTTGCGTTTGATCGTCACGGATTGGGCCTCGTCCTGACAAGTAAGCGCACAGTTCCACCAAGTGAAACCGATCTTGTTTATCGAAACTCATGATAACATCGTTGCCGTCGTTTTCGGCATCCTGATCGAGGCGTTCGAGGCGTTCGAGGCGCCCGTGGCCGGGCGCTGGAGCGAACGATTTCATTTTCCGGAATTGCGATGACCGATACCCAGCACGTCCACTATCTGGTGCGCGACGCCGTCGGCGTGATCAGTCTGTCCAACCCCCCGGTCAACGCCCTCGCGCCCGGGATGCGGGAGGCCATTGTCGAGGCGCTCGGTCGGGCTGCGGCCGACCCGGACGTGCGAGCAATCGTGCTGATCGGCCATGGTGGGCATTTCGTCGCAGGCGCCGACATTCGGCATCTGGGCGCAGCCCGCGGGATCGGCAGCCGGGTGAGTGCCGCAGCGCTCGAGGCCAGCCCCAAGCCCGTCGTTGCCGCGATCGATGGCTTTGCGCTGGGTGGCGGACTGGAACACGCCCTGGGCTGCCACGCACGCCTCGCAACCGGCGAAGCACGACTGGGCCTTCCCGAGATCAAGCTCGGTCTGATTCCTGGCGGTGGCGGGACCCAACGCCTTACGCGACTGCTCGGGCCCGAACTCGCCGCCGAGATCATCCTGAGCGGGCGCCACGTCCCCGCTGACGAGGCGCTCGACATCGGTCTGATCGATCGAATCGTCCCCCGGGTGTCGCTGCTCGAGAACGCGATCACGCACGCACGCTCGCTCGCTGAGTCAGGCACCTGGACGCGGCTCGCTGCGCGAGAGGACCGGCTCGATGCCGCGCGGCACGACGCGGGCTGGCTTGAGCGCATACGGGCACTGGGCTGCAACCGGGCACGTGGCCAGCAGGCCCCTTTACGCGCGATCGACTGCATCGAAGCCGCGGTGACGGGCACTTTTGAGGCGGGCATGGCGCTCGAGCAGACCGTCTTCGAAGCGCTCGAACAATCCGACGAATCCCGGGCACTCCGTTACGCCTTCTTTGCCGAGCGCCAATCCACCCGCCTGCCCGGCCCATCGAGCGATGCCGAGCCCGAACCGGTGAATCGGGCCGCCGTGATCGGCGCGGGGACGATGGGCAGCGGCATTGCGATCTGCTTTGCCGATGCAGGCATCCCGATCAAAGTGCTCGAACGGGACGCAGAAGCGCTTGCGCGGGGCATGGATCGGATCCGCGAAACCTACGCCGCTCGGGTCAGGCGCGGCAGCCTCGCACAGTCCGAGATGGATCGGCGCCTGGCCCTGATCGAGGCCGTCAGTCGCTATGATGAGATCGCCGACTGCGATGCGGTGATCGAGGCAGTATTCGAACGCGTCGACATCAAACAGGAGGTCTTCCGGGCGATCGATACTGTGGCCAAACCCGGAGCACTGCTGCTTACCAACTCGTCGGCAATCGACATCGATGTGATGGCTCGTGCAACCCGTCGGCCGGAATCCGTTGCCGGGGCGCATTTCTTCGCTCCAGCCAATGTCATGAAGTTGTGCGAGGTCGTTCAGGGGCCGCAGACCGCCCGGGAAACCATCGTGCGTACGCTGCGGATGGGCCGCGATCTCGGCAAGATCTGTGCGGTCGCCGGTTCCTGCGACGGCTTTGCCGCCAACCGCAGCCGCGCACCGATGATGACCGAGCTGATGCTGATGATCGAGGAGGGCGCGCGCCCGCAGCAGATCGATCAGGTGATGGTCGATTTTGGCTACCCCCTGGGTCCGTTTGCAGTCAACGACATCTCGGGACTGGACGTGAGCTATGAGGGGCGAAAGCGGCGCGCGGCCGCAGACCCTAGCTACCGCAAGCTGCATGTGCCCGACTGCCTGGTGGAAATGGGCCGCAAGGGCCAAAAGACCGGCGCGGGCTGGTATCGCTACGAGAAGGGCGACAGGACGCCGCGCCATGACCCGCTGGTGGACGAGATCATCACCAGCGTCGCAATTGAGTTTGGCATCGAGCAGCGCAGTTTCAGCGCAGAGGAGATCCTGCAGCGCGTTCTGTTTGCATCGGTCAACGAGGCGTGTCGGATCCTCGAAGAGGGTAAGGCCTACCGGGCCAGCGACATCGATGTGATGTGGCTGCATGGCTTCGGCTTCCCGCGCCACCGGGGGGGCTTGCTGTACTGGGCCGATGGCATCGGCGCAAGCGCCATCCACGCGCAGATTGCGACCTGGCATGAGCGCTATGGTCGCCGCTGGCACCCGAGCGCCCTGCTCGCCGAAACGGCCGCTCGCGGGGGCCGGCTCAGGGAACTCACCGCGACCCGGGTAGCGTGAGCTTGAGCGACCGCACCCTCTGCCACCCGCTGAGGCAGGTGGCTACCCACTTTCCGAATGATGCAGGACACCCATGAGCGTACCCCCTCTCCCCACGGCAACTGAAGGCAACTCCGC
>JBIKTA010000394.1:0-3552 GCA_044348315.1 Burkholderiaceae bacterium
ACGGATAGCCACCCGCCCTTCGAGCGCGAACTCGATCAGGCCAGCTTCAAGCCAACGCGCCCGCCAATCCTCCGGGGATGACGCCAAGGCAATCCGGCCGCGTCCGGCCAGGCGACCTACCTCCCAGAAGCTGAGTGCGGATACCGCGACCTTTGCGCTCGGCCAGTGCTTCTCGATCAAGGCGCGCGTCTTCGGACCCAAACGCCGGTCGTCGGTATCCAACCAGATCAGTACGTGGGTATCGAGCAGGATCATTTGAGGGCTTCCCAAAGCTCCGCATCGGCCGGCTCGATGATGTCCCCGAGGATCCTGGTCTGATCCTTGTGAAGGCCAAACGGTGATTTAACGCGGGGCATCCGGTGTGGGCGCAATTCCGCGATGGGTTTACCGTTTTTCGTGACCAGAATGGTTTCGCCGGTACGAGCGACCTGGTCCATCAAGGCAAGGCATCTCGCCTTGAACTCAGATGCTTGAATCGTCGTCATGGCATGCTCCCGAAGATTGATGACCATAATTGTGACCATGGTCGAGATTGTGGTCAACCCAGGCGAGCGTAGATGAGTTTGGAGCGCGCGTGGCTGCGCTCAATGCGCCGCCCTCATGCGGCACCCACCCGGTAGCGCACCGCCCAGTAGAACGACCAGCAGCGCCATTCGATCGATGAGGCGAGTCCGGCGAGGACATGCCGCATCTCTTCCTCGGTCGGAAAATTTTTCAGAACCTCCCAGGAACTGGCGTCGGACAGGGCCCGCTGCTGCCAGCTGTTGCCCTCGTCGTCGATGCGACTGATCGGGGTGCTGTGGCCGTGGACATAGAGATTGTCGAGCATGACAACGGTCGAGCCCGGCAGCAGATGCGCGTGAAGACACTCGAAGAATGATCGGATCCGCGAGCGAGGCACATGTGATAGCCAGAAGCCGGCAAACGCCGCGTCCAACCCGTCGGTCGCGTCCCACGCGCGGGCATGCGATCATCGCGTCAAACGGCGAATCAGGATTTCGACGAAAGCTCACGAGATGACCACCCTGGACGAACTCGACACACCCGCAGCCATACTGGACGCGGAGCGCATGCAGCGCAATATCCTGCGCATGCAGCAGCACCTCGACGCCCTGGGCGTTCGCTTCAGACCGCACGTGAAGACATCGAAGTCATTGCCGGTGGTGGCCGCACAGCGCGAGGCGGGCGCGACGGGCATCACGGTGTCCACGCTGAAGGAGGCTGAAGCCTTCTTCAAGGACGGGATCGACGACATCCTGTACGCGGTCGGCATCGCCCCCGTCAAGCTCGCTCAGGTTCTGCGCCTGCGCCAACAGGGCTGTGCGTTGAAGATCATCACCGACAACATCGACGCCGCGCAGGCGATCGCCGAGTTCGGCCGCAGCCATCAGCATGTGTTTGAAGTCTGGATCGAGATCGACGCGGACGGACACCGCTCCGGCATTGCGCCCGAGTCTGATCTGCTGCTCGCCGTCGGGCGAACGCTTCATGCGGGCGGAGTGATGCTGGGCGGCGTGATGGCGCATGCGGGCTCGAGTTATGAGTTCGACGACCCGGTGGCGTTGCAACGTGTTGCAGAGGAGGAGCGCGCGCGGACGGTGCGGGCCGCCGAACGACTGCGGCTGGCCGGTCTACCCTGCGCGCACGTCAGCATCGGTTCGACGCCGACCGCGCTGTCGGCCACGGCACTGTCAGGCGTCACCGAGGTCAGAGCGGGAGTCTATGTGTTCTTCGATCTCGTGATGCACAACGTCGGCGTCTGCCGGATCGATGAGCTCGCCCTGTCGGTATTGACCACCGTGATCGGCCATCAGGAGGACAAGGGTTGGGCGATCGTCGACGCGGGATGGATGGCGATGAGCCGGGACCGTGGCACCGAGAAGCAGCGTCGGGACTTTGCGTACGGGCAGGTCTGTGACCTCGACGGCACCCCGATCGCCGGATACCTGATGTCAGGCGCGAATCAGGAGCACGGCATCATCTCGCTTGCCACGGGCCGGGACGAGTCGATCGCGAGGTACTTTCCGGTGGGCACCCGCCTCAGGGTGCTGCCCAATCATGCGTGCGCCACAGCGGCGCAATACCCGGCCTACACCGCCTTGCTCGGCGACGGTCGGACTGAAAGCTGGCCGCGTCTGCACGGATGGTGAAAGCGCGATGAAGCCGGAATCAGGCATCCGACCGGGGTCATCGGCTCAGATCGTGGTTCCTCAGTGGATCTGCAGTCCGCTGGGTCGACATTACCGTTACTTTCCCGATGAGCTCACGCATCAGCTTCGTCTTGCATATGCCGACGATCCGGCCGGGCCCTGGACGATCTTTCGTGGTTTCCCCTTGGGCTTGCTTGCAAAGGTGAGCGCAATTGCCGGGACCGTTGACCATGACAATCATCGGATCCGGATCTCATACCGGGTTGAAACCGCCGACGGCGCATCGCAAACCTGCCTCGCGTCATCGACCAATGGCCTGCGCTTCCGGGTGGAGTCACCTGAGGGCACTTTCCCCCCTGAGCGGCAACCTCGGTGAGCATGCCGGCCCGCGCAACCCCACCCGTGAGAACGCGCCATGCGATCGTCCAACACAATGAAGCAGCCGCCGCTGGACCGATATCAGGCCATATACCGGGAGTTCCGCTGGCAGGTTCCCGATCGCTTCAACCTCGCCGAGGTGTGCTGTGGACGATGGTCCCGGCAGACGCCGTCCGCCGTTGCGATCCGGTGGGAGCACGAAGACGGTCGTAGCCGCCACTATCGGTATCGGGACCTGCAGCGGGCGGCCAATCGGCTGTCTCACGCGCTGCGACACCAAGGTGTGAAGCGCGGCGACCGAGTCGCAATCGTGATGCCGCAGCGCTTCGAAACGGCCGTCGCGCACATCGCCGTATATCAGCTTGGCGCCGTGGCCATGCCGCTATCGATGCTGTTCGGCCCGGAAGCATTGGCCTACCGGCTCTCGCATAGCGAGACCGAGGTCGCGATCGTCGATGAACACGCCATTGACGCGTTGCTGAGCGCGCGCCCCGATTGCCGAGGGCTACGGACGGTGATTGCCGTGGGCGCCGCCCAGGGCTGCGCCGATCAGGATTGGGACCGCCTGATTGATTCGATGCGCAGCGCATTCAAGCCGGTCGAGACCGCGGCCGACGATCCTGCAGTACTGATCTATACCAGCGGCACGACCGGTCCACCGAAGGGCGCGCTGATTCCGCATCGCGCCCTGATCGGCAACTTGAGCGGCTTCATCTGCAGCCAGAACGGGTTCGGATTTTCGAGGCCATCGGATGCGGCGACCGCATCGGACGTTCCGAATGCCCCGATGAGCTCTGCCGCGGTCTTCTGGTCCCCCGCTGACTGGGCCTGGACCGGCGGACTCATGGACGCAATGCTGCCTACGCTTTATTTCGGACGCGAACTCGTCGCCTATCAGGGCCGATTCGTGCCGGAGCGGGCCTTCGAGCTGATGGAGCGTCATCAGGTCACACACACCTTCCTGTTTCCGACCGCATTGAAGGCCATGATGAAGGCCGTGCCGCGTCCCCGGTCCCGGTACCGA
>JBIKTA010000395.1:0-3525 GCA_044348315.1 Burkholderiaceae bacterium
CCGGTCGGCTCAAGGTCTTCAAGCTGATGAAGTTGGCCGGGGCGTACTGGCGCGGTGACTCGCGTAACGAGATGCTGCAGCGGGTCTACGGGACGGCCTGGGCGCGCAAGGAAGATCAGGACGCCTACCTGCATCGCCTCGAAGAGGCCGAGCGGCGCGATCACCGCAAGCTCGGTCGCGACTTGGACCTGTTTCACCTCCAGGATAATGCGCCGGGCATGGTGTTCTGGCATCCGCGCGGCTGGGTCCTGTGGCAGCAGGTTGAGCAGTACATGAGGCGGGTGTACCAGGACCACGGCTACCAGGAGATTCGTTGTCCCCAGATCCTTGATCGCTCGCTTTGGGAGCGCTCCGGCCACTGGGAGAATTACAAGGACAACATGTTCACCACGGCGTCGGAGAACCGCGACTACGCGGTCAAGCCGATGAACTGTCCCGGGCATGTCCAGGTCTACAACTCATCCTTGCGCAGTTATCGTGATCTGCCGCTGCGCTACGGCGAGTTTGGGTCCTGTCACAGGAATGAGCCCTCCGGAGCGCTGCACGGCATCATGCGCGTTCGCGGCTTCGTCCAGGATGACGGACACATCTTCTGCACCGAGGACCAGATCCTTGATGAGTGCGTCGCCTATACCGAGCTTCTGCATGCGGTTTATCGCGATTTCGGATTCGAGCAGATCCTCTACAAGGTCGCCACGCGACCCGCCAAGCGAGTGGGCGACGATGCGCTCTGGGATCGTGCCGAGCATGCGCTGATGGAGAGTCTGCGTCGCTCGGGCGTGGCGTTCGAAATCGCTGCGGGCGATGGCGCCTTCTACGGTCCGAAGATCGAGTACACCTTGAAGGATGCGCTCGGTCGTCCGTGGCAGTGCGGCACGATGCAGGTCGATTTCAACATGCCTGAACGTCTGGGCGCCGAGTATGTGGCCGATGACAACACGCGTCGTCATCCGGTCATGCTGCATCGCGCCATCGTCGGCTCGCTCGAGCGATTCATCGGCATCCTGATCGAAAATCACGCCGGAGCGATGCCGATGTGGCTCGCCCCTGTTCAGGCGATGGTGCTCAACATCACCGACGCGCAGGCCGACTATGTTCAAAGCGTTGTGCAAACGTTGAAAAAACAAGGATTTAGGGTTGAGGCCGATTTGCGGAACGAAAAGATCAACTATAAAATCCGTGAAAACAGTCTGCAAAAACTGCCTTATCTGCTGGTTGCAGGTGAAAAAGAAAGGCAGGCTGGTACGTTGGCCGTGCGAGCGCGCGGCGGGATCGATCTCGGTGTCATGACTGTCGAGGCCTTTGCGGAGCGCCTCGCATCGGACGTTTCGAGCAAGCGAGCCCAGCCGCAATGATCGTTGCCGTGACCGTTCCTGTCGCAAGTGGAGCGGTGCAGGTACGAGCAGCGCAAGACGCACGGCCGTTTTATTGAGAGACCTGGAGGTAAGCGATATCGTTACACGATCCCCCCCTGTCGCCGAACAGCGCGCCCATCGCATCAATGGCGAGATCAATGTGCCCGAGATCAGGCTGATCGGGCCCGAAAACGAGCCGATCGGCATCGTGCACATCCGCGAGGCGCTGCGGATGGCCGAAGAAGCTGATGTCGATCTGGTGGAAATTGCTCCGACGGCGAGTCCGCCAGTCTGTCGATTGATGGACTACGGCAAGTTCAAGTACCAGGAGCAAAAGCGCGCTCACGATGCCCGTCTCAAGCAGAAGATCATCCAGGTCAAGGAAGTCAAGTTCCGGCCGGGCACGGACGAGGGCGATTATCTGGTCAAGATGCGTAACGTCGGCCGCTTTCTGGAAGACGGCGACAAGGTCAAGGTCACGTTGCGTTTCCGGGGTCGCGAGATGGCTCACCAGGAGTTCGGTGTCAGACTCCTCGAGCGCATCCGGACCGAACTCGAGGAGGTCGCTCTGGTCGAACAGATGCCCAAGCTCGAGGGGCGTCAGATGATCATGGTGATTGCGCCCAAGCGCAAGAAATAAGCAGCAGTTGTCGGGTTCAGGCCTGCGGTACGCCGCCGGCCTGACCTACATAAGCCAGGCGGGTCAAAGAAGTTCCGGCGCGGTTGCCGGACACCTAGCAGGGCAACGAAAGGAAGGCAGATCATGCCGAAGATGAAGACCAAAAAGAGCGCCGCCAAGCGCTTTCGGGTCCGTGGATCGGGCAGCGTCAAGCGCGGCCAGGCGTTCAAGCGCCACATCCTCACCAAGAAAACCACCAAGACCAAGCGGCAGCTTCGCGGAACCGTGGGCGTGCACAGCACGAACATGGCCTCTGTAAAAGCCATGCTGCCCTACGCATAAGGAGAGCGCGATGCCCCGAGTCAAACGTGGAGTAACGGCGCGCGCCCGCCACAAGAAAGTTCTGGCGCTGGCCAAGGGATACCGTGGTCGTCGCGGTAACGTCTACCGGATCGCCAAACAGGCGGTCATGCGGGCGGGCCAGTACGCGTATCGCGATCGGCGGACCAAGAAGCGCGTGTTCCGCGCGCTCTGGATCACCCGGATCAATGCGGCCGCGCGTGAGCATGGCTTGAGCTACAGCCGTCTAATCAATGGCCTGAATCGGGCCTCGATCACGCTCGACCGCAAGGTGCTGGCGGAGTTGGCCGTGCACGACCGCCCCGCTTTCTCGGCGATCGTCGAGCGCGCCAAGGCCTCTTTGGCGGCCTGACGGCCGGACAGGCTCGGCTGCCGGGCGCGGGTGCTTCTAGGTTCGGTCGCGCGGGGACGCGCGCCGGGCCGGACACCTGATCTCGTCAGCGTGCGAGAGTGGGTTCGCGGGGCCTTCGGGCCCCGTTCTCATGGATCTTTTTCCCGACGGATGCCGTAATGCAGGAAATGGCACTGAGCGAAGTGCTCGAGGCTGCGCGTCAGGCGATTGCCGAGGCCGATGACGGCACACAGCTCGCGAACACGAAGGCCCGGTTTCTCGGGCGCGAGGGCGTGCTGACTGCGCGCATGAAGGCCCTGGGTCGGCTTGAGCCTCAGATCCGTTCGGCGGCTGGCCGGGAACTGAACGAGGTCAAGCAGGCCATCGAGGGGCTGATCGGCGAGCGTGAGCGCGCGATCGGCGGCGCTGCGCTCGAGGCACGCCTGCGTGAAGAAGCCATCGACGTCACCCTGCCGGGTCGAGGGCTGGCTCGGGGCGGTCTGCATCCCCTGACGATCACGATCGCGCGGATTGAGGCGATCTTTCGCTCGATCGGCTTCGATGTGGCCGATGGGCCCGAGATTGAGGAGGATTTTTACAATTTCACTGCGCTAAACACACCAGCCAATCATCCAGCGCGCTCGATGCACGACACCTTCTACGTCGAGGGGGGCTTGCTGCTGCGTACGCACACCAGTCCGGTCCAGGTGCGCTATGCGCGGATGCACGAGCCCCCGATCCGGGTGATTGCGCCAGGCAAGACCTACCGGGTGGACAGCGATGCGACGCACTCGCCGATGTTTCATCAGTTCGAGGGCCTGTGGATCGACGAGCAGGTGAGTTTTGCCGACCTGAAGAGC
>JBIKTA010000396.1:0-3524 GCA_044348315.1 Burkholderiaceae bacterium
ATAGTCGAGTGGCGTACGCTCCCCCTCGAGAAGATAGACTTCCGCAGGCATGCCCGGCTGCAGCCTGAGTTCGCCGGTAATCGTGCGATCGAGCTCGACCTGAGCGATGTAATAAGAGCGCTGCCGGGCGCCGTCGGTGAAGCGATCGGCAGAGATCTGCTGAACGCGCGCAGCATAAACGGGCGTGGCTCTGCTGCTGAACGCAGTAAACCGAACCTCGGCCGGCATGCCCGGCCAGATCCGATCGACATCCTGCAACTGGACCTGAATCTCGACGACCAGCTGCTCGCCCGAGGGTACGATTTCCATGATCGGCGCACCGGGAGCCAGCACTGCACTTGATGTGTGAACCTTCAAACCGATCACGTTGCCGGTTACAGGCGCCCGTACCTCGGTGCGGGCGAGTGCGTCCGACGCCGCATCGATGCGCTCATCGATATCGCGGGCACGGGCGCGCAAGTCCTGAAGCCGGTCGGCGGCTTCGGCTCGAAAACGATTGCGCACATCGATGATCCGCAGATCGGTCTCGCCGATCAAGGCCTGGGCTTCGGCGATATCACCGTTCAGCCGCCCGATCGTCCCCTCGAGATCGGCTTCACTGCGCTTGAGCGCATAGTAGCGAGTCTTCAGGTACATGCCGGATTCGAGCAGCGTCTCTGCGCCCTGAATCTCCTGAAGGATGAATGCAAGCTTAGTGCGGGTCGCTGCAATCTCGATCTGCCGGCCGGCGATCTTTTCGCGCATCTGACGCTTGCGCTGTCCGAGCACCTCAATCTGCCCCATGAGCGCATCGCGCCGATTTCGGAACAATCTCATCTCACCGTCAATCAAGCGAGCCACCTCGGGCGCATTTCGGCGCTGGGCCAGCCGCTCATTGAACTGCAGTTCAGGCAGACCATCGAGCTCAGCCTCGACCCGCGCGACTTCGACTGCGACGGTGTCTCGTTCGAGTTGCAACAGCGCCAGGCGCGCGCGCGGGATGACGTCAACGAGTCGCAGCAACACCTGCCCGTCGGTCACCGCTTCGCCTTCACGCACCAGTACCTCCCGCACGATGCCGCCCTCGAGATGCTGAACAACTCTGCGCTCGCCAGCGACTTTCACCACCCCGGGGGCCAATGCCGCGCTTCGCAATGGCGCAACCGAGGCCCAACCCCCGAGAGCACCCACCCCAAGCAGGACGACCAGACTGCCCGCCAGAATCAATCGCCGGCTGCTCCTCGCAATCGAGCGCTCGAATCGTGGCAACGGGGACGTCGGACGAGACAACCCGCCCTTGATCTCGATCAGTGAACCGCTCATTCCACCTGCTCCTTGTCTGACAGCGGTGCAGCGAGCGCAAACGAACCGCTTGCGACTCCAGCCTGTGACGCGCCCGCAGGCGCCCGGGCCCGCAGCGCACCCGCATCCCCCGACGTCGCCGAATCCGCCGCCGGACGAGTCTGAGCGCCGATTCTCTGCATGACCTGCCCGCGCGGACCCAGCATCTCGATGCCACCGTTGCGCATCACGGCAATGCGGTCGGCTCCGCGCAGCAACGCGGGTTGATGCGTGATCAGCGCCACTGCCGCACCACGAGCACGAACCACATCGATCGCTTGAAGCAGGGCATTCTGGGCAAATTGATCGACCCAGGCTGCGGGCTCGTCAAGCACAATGAAGTCAGGGTCGCCGTAAAACGCCCGCGCCAGCGCGAGCTGCTGTCGCAGACCCGCAGAAAGGGGATATCCACCCGACGCAAGGATGGTCGCATAGCCCTCGGGCAGCAACTCGATCCGCTCATGCAGGCCGACCTGCCGGGCCGCACGCACCACCGCTTCCATGTTCAGTTCATCAGACAGACGCGCGATGTTCTCGGCAACCGAACCCGCAAAGAGTTGCGGCTCCTGAGGACAATAGCCCACGGCAGCCCCCTCGAACGCCATCAGCTGGGCATCCATGCGGCGTCCCTTGAAAAGTACAGTACCGGTACGAGGCACGATCAAGCCTGCCATCAGACGCCCCAAGGCTGACTTGCCCGCACCAACCGGGCCGATGATGCCCAGCAACTCACCGGGTGAGAGGGAAAGCGAGATGTTGTTGAGCAACACCCGATTCGCGTCGGGCACCACGGCCGTCGCGCGGCGCAACTCGACAAGCGCCTGGGCAGATTCGTCGTCGGCACGCTCGGCCAGCGTGACTGTCTTGCGACTGTCAAGAAGACTGCTGAGTCGCCGATGGGCTTGCCGCAAGCCCACGGCTGATCGCCATGCGAATACCGCATACTCAAGCGGGGCCAGTGCTCGCGCAAGCAGGACAGCGGCTGCCACAATTGCGCCGACCATCAACTGGTCCTGGAGAAAGAGCCAGGCACCAACCCCATAGACCGCGATCTGGATACCCATTCTCAACGTCCGCACCAGAGATCGGGAAATCGCGGCTCGATCGGCACCCCGCTGAAGCGCCTCGAGGGATTCCAGGCTGGCCGTCCGACAGCGCTCAATCACCGGCGGCAGCATCCCCATGGCGCGCACCGCGTCGGCATTGCCCAGGCATTCGTCGGTCAGCGCACCGCGACGGCGCGTGGCCGCCTGAGCGACCTCACTGGGCCCGCGCGTGAGCAGATCGTTGACGATGGCAAGGACCAGCAAAGCGACCGACGCGCCCACTCCGACGGCCCCCAGCACCGGATGCATCCACCAGATCAAAATGAGATAGAGCGGCACGAAGGGCAGATCGATCAGACTCATCACGCCGATATCGGTGACGAACTTGCGAATCTCGGCCGCATCGCCCAGCGCCCGTCGATCCATCGACGAGTCATGACCCGCGCGAAGAATCATGGCCTCGATGACACGCGGCGCAAGCGCGAGATCGATCGCGATACCCACCCTCACCAGCAATCGAGTCCGCACATAATCCACCAGTGTCTGAAATAGCAATGCGACTGCAGCGGCCAAGCTCAGCAGCATCAGCGTATCGAGATTCTTGCTGGTCATCACATTGGCAAACACTGCCAGCATGAAGAGCGGCGCGGTCAACATCAGCACATTGAAGACAATGCTGAAGAGGCCCACCATCACCAGCGCATGCCACTGACCATCAAGAATCGAATCGAGCACTCTGGGACGCATGATCTGGACGACTCCTCGAACGAAGCGCGTTGCCGCGCGATCACCGACGAAAAAAGCGACGGGGCGGGGCCCTTTCGGACCACCGCCCCGATGCTTCCTACCGGGAAAAAACAGCTTAGAGAATCAGACGACCTGGATATTGATCGAGCTCAGCAACTCGACCAGCGACGAGATACCTTCTGAGCCTGGGGCAATGCCCATGTCGCGCAGAATGATCAAGTCCTCGGCGTCGCCCGTCCAGCTGCCATCGCCATCGCGATCGAAATAGATCATCACGTCGGTTCCATCATCGACGACATGAACGAATGGATCCAGGTCAGCCGCGCTCATGATCATCGGATCGTCCACCTCGAAGTAGAGGATGTCGATGAACTCGGGATCCAGAATCTCATCCGTGCTGGTGATCTCCAG
>JBIKTA010000397.1:0-3498 GCA_044348315.1 Burkholderiaceae bacterium
GCGATACCGCGCCGATCCGCTTCAAGCCCAGCCATCTGCGTGGGCTCGCTCCGGCCGGGCGGCTTGACATCGATTCGACGGGATTGCTGGTGTTCACCCAGGACGGCCGGGTGGCACGGCGACTCATCGGACAGGATTCCGAAGTCGAAAAAGAGTATCTGGTACGCGTCGAGGGCTCGCTTTCGGATGAGGCCATGAAAAAGCTCCATCACGGCCTCGAACTCGACGGCGTCAAGCTCAAGCCCGCTCGCGTATCCTGGCAAAACGAGCACCAGCTGCGCTTCGTGCTGCGCGAGGGGCGCAAGCGCCAGATCCGTCGCATGTGCGAAATGGTGGGGCTGGTCGTCATCGCACTCAAACGGGTTCGTAGCGGCAGCGTGCCGCTGGGCCCCTTACCGGTTGGTCAATGGCGCTATCTGCGCCGGGATGAACGATTCTGAACACTGTCACTCAAGCCACACAGGCCGACGCCTCACCGCCCGCCGAGCCGACTTCACCCCGCATTCACTGGAACGAGTCCGGCGAGGATCATAGTGCGCTCTGGCGGTCGGAGCGCGGCGCACCGCCACCCAAATTGGCGATCCCCACCGATGACCGGATCAGCGCCGACGCAGCCTATGGGCTCGCCTGCCAGGGCATCGGCATGATCTGGCGCAGCGACTTCCAGAACGCGCGACAGCTCCTGGTGGCGCTCGCCGCCCGCGCCGACCGCAAACCCAAAAGACAGGCTGCAAGCGCGCCCGGGCGAACCCCGGGCAACGCGGGGCTGTCCGTCGAGGCATTCAACCGGATCCGGCAGGCCCGCTCGCAGCGGGCGCGCACGCTGGGCATGCTGTTGATCGAGCTCGATGCCGATTACGGTATTGCCTTGCGGCGCGCCCCGGACGTGCGGCAGGCCTGCCTCGAGGCCTGCGGACCGGCAGCAGAACCCTCCGTCCTGTCGCTGCGCGAACTGCTGGGTATGATCGGGGCGCATCAATGGCGACTGCGCGGCATCGAGGTGCCCGCTGCCGGGGGCCGGATTCATCCGCACTACGGCGTATTCGCACCGACGCGGAGCGAGTACATCGATCTCGTTGAGCGGACGCCCCTGCCCGGTCCGGCCAGCACGATCAAGACTGCGTTCGACATCGGCACCGGCACGGGGGTGCTCGCCGCAGTGCTGGCGCGGCGCGGCGTCGCGCAGATCGTGGCGACCGATTCCGACACCCGGGCCTCTGTGTGCGCCCGGGAAAATCTCAACCGGCTGGGCCTGTCCGCACGGGTCGAGGTTCAGCAAACCGACCTCTTTCCAGAGGGTCAGGCCGACCTGATCGTCTGCAATCCGCCCTGGGTGCCCGCGCGGCCCGGCTCGATACTTGAGCGCGCGATCTACGACCCGGACAGTGCCATGCTGCGGGGCTTTCTGAGCGGACTACGCGCGCATCTGAGCCCGGATGGCGAGGCTTGGCTGATCCTTTCCGATCTCGCCGAGCATCTCGGACTGCGCAGTCGCGAAACGCTGCTGGCGTGGATCGCCGAAGCGGGCCTTGCAATCGCCGGGCGTCACGACATCCGGCCGCGCCATCCGCGTGCCACTGATACGGACGACCCGCTTCATGCGGCGCGGCGACTCGAGGTAACCTCGCTCTGGCGCCTCAAAGGCGCCTCAGGCTGAAGGCGCGAAGCACGGGGTTGGGCGGCCCCTGACCCAAGCAAGGTTGCTTGATCCCATGCATCCGAAAGCGATGCGTTCGTGCGAGTATGCAGGTCGTCTGACCCATTGACTGGCGGAGTTGTAGCGTCCATGTCGAGCGACCGGCCCTCCCAGAACCACCGCGACCGAAAATCGGCAGGGCGAGCCTCGGCTCGGGCCCTGCTCTTCTCGCTGATGGCGATCGTCGGACTCATGGGTCTGTGGCTCGGCTCGTCGACCGCCTCCTCGCCCGGCGATCGTTCACCCGTCGTCCATCGCGTACAGATCGAAGGCATGATCGATCTGGGGCTCGCGCCTTTTGTGCGAAGGGCGATCGCCGAGGCCACTGAGGCTAAAGCGGCCGCGCTCATCCTCGAAATCAACACCCTTGGTGGACGCGTCGACGCCGCCATTCAGATTCGGGACGCGCTGCTCGATGCAGACATTCCCACGATTGCGTTCATCCATCGCCGAGCCATCTCCGCCGGCGCACTGATCGCGCTCGCCTGCGACCGCATCGTGATGGCCGGAGCAAGCACCATCGGCGCGGCGCAGCCGGTCATGGCCGGCGCGCCCGACGCGGCCACCCAGCCGGTGTCAGAGAAGACCGTGTCCTTCCTGCGCAAGGAGTTCCGCGCCACGGCCGAGACACGCAAACGCCCCCCTCTGATCGCCGAGGCCATGGTCGACGCCGACGTGGTTGTTGAAGGATTGAGCGAGAAGGGAAAATTGCTCACGCTCACCACGCTACAGGCGATCGAGGCCGGTATCGCCGATAGCCAGGCCGACACGATCGAAGCGGTACTGAAGACGCTGTCGCTCGAAGGGGCCGAGATCCGTGAGGTGCTGGTCAACTGGGCCGAAGCCCTCGTGCGCCTGCTGACCCATCCGATCGTCAGCTCGCTTCTGATGACGGCGGGACTGGTCGGCATCATTACCGAGATCCGAACACCGGGGTTTGGGGTGCCGGGAGCATTGGGCCTCACCAGCCTCTCGCTCTTTTTCTGGGGGCACTGGCTGGTTCAACTCGCCGGCTGGGAGGAACTGCTTCTGGTCGCGGTGGGCATCGGACTGCTTATTGTCGAGGTCTTCATATTGCCTGGCTTCGGTATCGCCGGAGTGCTTGGGATCCTGGCGCTCGTGACCGGACTGGGTGCGAGTCTCGTAGGCGAATCTGCAACCTGGCCCGACTGGATCGACGCGGCTTGGCAGGTGGCAGCGGTACTTCTGATCACACTCGTTGTCATGATCATCGTTTTGCGCTGGCTCCCGCGGATCCGCTTTGCGCGCAAGCTGGTGCTCGACGACGAGATGTCCGCCGCAAAGGGATACGCGTCTGCACCTGAGCATGAGCACGACTTGCTTGGCCGGACAGGTATTGCCGCAAGCCCTCTTCACCCGGCAGGGCTTGCAAGTATCGATGGCCAACGTATTGATGTCATTTCGGAAGGCGGCTTTATCGAGCCCAACACTCCCGTCACCGTTGTCCGCGTCGACGGCAACCGCGTTGTGGTGAAAGCGACGCAACCACGATCCGATCCAATCCCAACCCCCTGATAGAGGACGCCTTCATGGAACTGCTCGCACTGTTCGGCACCTTTGGCATCCTGCTGACCGTCCTGGCCCTGATTGCGGCGCTTCTTTACCTCGTACCCATCCCCCTATGGATTGCGGCGTGGGCATCGGGCGCCTATGTGGGGCTGACCAATCTCATTGCGATGCGCCTGAGGCGGGTGCCCCCCAACACCGTCGTCACCGCCCGGATCAGTGCCGTCAAGGCGGGGCTCGACATCGCACTCAACGATCTCGAGGCCCACTTTCTC
>JBIKTA010000398.1:0-3495 GCA_044348315.1 Burkholderiaceae bacterium
GGTCGTCATGGCTGAACGCTAACCCAAAACCGGTGCGCGCCGCCAGCGCGGCGCCACACCCGTTATTTCCTGTGAGCTTTGATTCAATCGAAGGAATAGTGTGCTGGCCTCTACCGGTGTTTCCGGAGCACACCGTCCGTCGTGCGCACGCGCGCCAGACGGTGGGCGCCTCCGGCATATCTCCATGGCTTCAGTCGGCCAGCAGCCTCGATCGGACGGTCCCATGCGTAATAGAAAGTTGGCTCAAAAACCCCCGCGCATCTCGAGAACCCTGGAGCGTCTGCTGCGTAATCTATACCGGACCGAGCCTCTGGAGCAGCGGATCCTGCTGTCAGCCGACCCGGTCGCGGCGTTACTCCAGCAGCCCGAGCGGGACGGGGATGCCGTGCTGGTGGCCGACCCCGGAGCCGTGGTCATCGCTTGGGACGAGATCAGCCGCGGGGCAGGGTCCGCCCGTTCATTACCGGTCGAAGACTCGGAGACGATCGATTTTCCGGTCGCTCAAGCGGCCTTTGACGCGCTGCAGTCGCCGGCGCGGGCGTCCTTCATGGATACCTCCCTGGCCGAGGAAGGCGAGGCGTTCGGTCGCTTCATGGGGGGGCTGCTCGCCTCGGTCGAGGCCTCCGGTGAGCGGGCCGACGGGGCGATCGATCTGTCGGATTCAATGACCGATTTCTCGGCTGCGGGCGGGCTTCAGGGCGCTTCTATCCTTTCACTGGGCGAGACAGAGTTGTCGGCGAGTACACGGGGCGCCATGCCGGCCCTGCTGGCCGAGCGCCAGATCGAATCGGCCCGCTTCGATCTGGCGACGCTCGCCGCCGACCACCCGGCGGGCTCGGCTCAGCCGCTTCGTATCGGGGAGTCGGCCAGCCTGGCGGGCTCCGGCGTCTGGGCCGGCGCGGTGACCAACGCCGGCACCCTCAGCCCCGGTTACTCGCCGGGTGTCCAGGAGGTCGGTCGCTACGAGCAACTGGCCAACGCGGAACTCCTGATCGAACTGGCCGGGACCGTTGTCGGGGCCTTCGACCGGGTCATCGTCTCCGGCGACGCTGTGCTCGATGGCGAACTGAACATCACCCTGCTGAACGACTTCAAGCCTGCCGAGGGTGACCAATTCAGGATCTTCGCCTACGAATCGGTCCAGGGCTCCTTTTCCTCGGTTACCGGACTTGCGCTGGGTGACGGGATGTATCTGGAATTCGACCAGGATGCGACCGGAATCACGCTGACCGCGCGCAAGGTCGAATCGAGTCACACTCAGTCGCTGGGCGACGGCGACCAGTCGGTCCGCCTCGAAAGCTTCAGCGACGGAGGGGTTGAATTCATCTCGGTGCAGTCGGCGAGCGGACCGACGCTGCGCACCGTGTGCCAGCGCCCGACCGGTGGGATCGTTCTGGAGGGCGGGGCCGGGCGCGACACGATCACGGTCGGTGACATGGTCCTCGGCTCCACGAAGCTCGACCTGTTGGCCGAATCGATCGTGGTGCCGGGGAACACGTTGCTGCAGTCCTCGGCCGACGTCGTGCTGACCGCGCGCGATGAGCAGAAGGATTGGAAGTCGTGGAAAACATCTGCGACCAGCATTCTGGCACCATCAGCCAGTGTGGTGGTTGATGGCGACATCCTGACCTCCGGTCGCCTCGTCATCGAGGCAAACGCCAAGGCTGACGCCCGGATCGCCAGTTGGTGGGACCAAGCCACGATCGACCTGGTCTTTGACCAATCCCTCACTGCGCGCGCGCAGATCGGTTCGAGTGCGCAGATCTCGGCTGCGGCCCTGCTGCTTCGGGCGTCTGCCGATGGCGACTATCAGGCCGTGACCCTGCCCTCGAAGGACAAAGGAGGGCAGACCACGGTCGAGGTCAACCAGACGGCGGAGGCCCTGATCTCTGCCGGTGCGGCACTCACCATCGGTCGGGGTATCGCGCGTGCCGGATCGGCCGACAGCCTGATCGTCGAGGCCGACAACCAGTCCGATATCCGGGTGATGCTGTTCGGGACGGCAGACTCGGAGGCTCCGCTTTTCGGAGGCTCGGATCTGAACCTGGACAGCCTGATCACGCTCGACAAGACCACCTCCGCGCGCATCGGCTCTCTTGAGGCGTTCGATCCCCTCACCATCACGGGACCCGAAAATGGCCGCGCCGGGGCGGTTGCCGTGCGAGCGACGAGTGGCGGCACGGTCGAGTCGGTCATCGTCTCCTCGACAGCGGGCGCACACAAGCTGGAGGCGAGGGACCAGACCACAGCGTTCGTCACGGATGCACAGATCGACGCCCTGGACCTGAGCATCACGGCCACGCACGGCGGGGAGTATCTGGGACGGGCTCGGACGGTGGACCACCAGGTGGCCGGAGCGGTGCAGGCCGCTTTCAGGGACGGAGCCTTTGCAGGTGGCGCACTGCAGGTCCGGGCGATTGATCAGGGCCGTTACGGCGCGCGTGCGGCCGATCTCGAACTCGATGTGAAGGAGGCACCCCTGGGGTCCAGCCTCGAGTTGGGGCTCTCGCGCGCGACCAACATCATCGACCGCGCCATCCTTGCCGAGATTACCCGTAGTCAGGTCGATGCCGCGAGCGTGGCGGTCGACGCCTCGAACGCGCAGAAAATCGTGGCTCGCGCCGATGCGCAGGTGGTACGAGACAGCGCGGCCGCCGCGACCGGCATCAAGACGACGAAGACATCGCTGAATGTGGCCGGTGTGCTGGCTCTCAATCAGGTCAATGGCGCACTGGTGTCCCAGATCGTCGACAGCACCGTCGACGTATCGGGTTCCGTGACGGTCGCGGCCCAAAACGCAGCCGAGATCGATGCCCGAGCGCAGGCCGGTTCAAACACCGTCGGCAGCGGGTCGGTCGGCGCAGCGATCGCGTTCAATGCGATTGGCACCCGACTGGACGATCCGCTTGGGGTCGGATTGAATGTCCTGATCAACGGCGAGTGGGGTCTGGCCTCCCCTTCGGATGTGCTTGCGCAGGTGGCGGGCTCAACGCTCAATGTCGGGGCCGATCTGACCGTCCGGGCGAACCAGTCCCTGACCATCAACGCCACGGTCAGCAACCTGTCCGAGGTCAGTGCGACGGCCACCTTCGGCGCTTCCTCGATGAGCGCCGCCGGGGTGTTCGCGAGCAACCGCGTGCTGGGTCGATCGCAAGCCTTCCTGCAGAACGCACCCGCCGGCACGAGCACGGCCCGTGTCGGTCGCGATCTGGTCGTGGACGCTGCGGACCGGGCGGTCATCCATTCGAATGTGCGTCTGGTCGCCGACGCGACCAGCGCCCCGGATGGCGGGCTCGACATGTTCGTGGACGGCGCGGCAGCGGTCCCGAACGGTGCCAGAATTTTTGCGCCGATGGCCTGGGACGAGTTCAAGAAAGAGCTGGCAGAACTCTTGCTGGTCCCCGTTGACCAACTCTATCTGACGAAACCCGCTTATCTTGATCGGACAGCGCCCACCCTCGAGGACCGGAGCCAGACCAAATCCACGAACGCGAT
>JBIKTA010000025.1:0-11573 GCA_044348315.1 Burkholderiaceae bacterium
CCCTGCGCCCGCCCCCAGTCCCGACACGCTTCAACTTCGACGCAGGCCGCTGCAGCGCCGCGGGCTCCTCACCTTCAACCGGGTGCTCGACGCTGCCGAGCAGATCCTGCTCGAAAAAGGCGTCCTCGCGCTCACAACCAATCTGATCGCGAGCCGGTCCGGGGTCAATATTTCATCGATCTACAAGTTCTTTCCGAACAAGCACTCGGTGATTCTGGCCTTGTTCGAGCGCCATCTGAAGATCCGTATCGACCATGTGCGCGACGCAATCGAAGCGATCGGCACCGACCCGGACTGGCGCAAGGCGCTCGACACTGCGGTGGAGCGCAGTGTCGAAGCACGTAAGCTCGCGCCCTCGACCATCGTGGTCCTGCGGGCCATGCTCAGTTCGCAGGAGCTTTTCGAGGTCGATCAGGAGGCACGCAAGGAGCTCGCGCTGCTGTTTGCTTCGGCCCTGCGCCGTCGAACTGCCATCGCCGATGATCATCTGCAGCGGATCGCTCGCTGCATGATCGAAACATCGATCGCGCTGCTCAATTTCTGGCAATCGTCCGATGGGGCGAACGATCCACTCATCGTCATCGAAACAAAACGTCTCACCCAGGCTTATCTGGCGGTATATCTGGACGAGGCGTGAGGGCCCAGGGACGCGGGAAGCCTTACCCAGCGCGTAGAACGAAATCCAAGGCTGCCGCCGCCGCTGCAAAACCCATGGGCGCGGTGACGGTCACCAGAGACCCGTAGCCGCCGCAGGCAAGCGGCGCGCCTGCAAGCGCAGGGGTCGCCGCACCGGCATTTTCCGAGGCCGACATGGGCTCGCAGGCGTCGGGCAGCGCCCGGGGCACCTCGATGGAATAGATGACCGGCACGCTGAATTTCCGGCCCGGCTCACGACTGAAGCCGTGCGCTTTCCTCAGTCTCGAGCGGACGGCAGCCAGCAGCGCATCGCCCCGGGTGAGCGCGAGATCCTCGCAGCGCAAGGCCAGGGGGTCGATTCGGGCACCCGCCGCCCCGCACACGATGACAGGCTGACCGCGCAAGCGGGCCTGGGCAATCATGGCGGCCTTGACCCGAGGCTGATCGATGGCGTCGACCAGGACAGCGTCCCGCGGAATGAGTTCACCGAGATTGTCGATCGTCACAAAATCGTCGACGGGGTGCACCACGCACCGGGGCGAAATGTCGGCGATGCGCGCACGCATCACTTCGATCTTCGCGGCGCCGAGCGTCGAATCGAGCGCAGGCAGTTGCCGGTTGATGTTCGACTCCGACACATGGTCCATGTCGACCAGCGTCAGGCGACCGACCCCACTGCGCGCCAGGCCCTCGACGCACCACGACCCCACCCCGCCCACACCCACTACGCACACATGGGCGCGAGCGAGCGTATCGAGCGCCCGACCGCCGTGCAGGCGGGCCACGCCGCCGAAGCGGCGCGACTGGACCTCGTCCACCGCGATCAGGGCAGCATCACCGTCGAGCCCGTGGTCTTGCGGCCCTCGAGATCAAGATGGACCTGCGCGACCTCTGCAAGCGGATAGCGTTGCTCGATCTGGATGCGGATCTTGCCCGAGAGCACCATCTCGAACAATTCCGCAGCCATCGCCTCCAGACGCGCGCGCTGCGCAATATGGGGCATGAGCGAAGGACGCGTGATGTAGAGCGAGCCTTTCAATGCGGTGAGCGGCACGGGCGGAACCGGCCCGGAAGCATTACCGAAACTCACCATCATCCCGAAGGGTTGCAGACTGTCGAGCGACATCTGAAACGTGTCCTTGCCCACCGAGTCATAGACAACCGGCACCATCTGGCCGCCGGTGATCGCCCGCACCCGCTCGGGCACATTCTCCTCGCGGTACAGAATCACATGGTCGCAACCGTGGGCGCGGGCCAGTTCGGCCTTTTCCCTGGAGCCCGCCGTGCCGATCACCGTCACCCCGAGCGCCTTGGCCCACTGCATCGCGATCAGGCCCACGCCGCCCGCAGCGGCGTGAAACAGAATGGTCTGACCGGCCTTGAGGGGATAGGTGCTGCGAAACAGATACTGAACCGTCAGCCCCCTGAGCATCATTGCGGCGGCGGTCTCGAAATCGATCCCGTCGGGAAGCTTCACCAGCACCGCCGCAGCAATGTTGCGCGCCTGCGCGTACGCGCCCGGGGGGCCATCACAGTAGGCGACCCGGTCACCGACCTTGAACTGCGTGACCCCTTCGCCCACTGCGGTCACGACGCCGGCGCCCTCCTTGCCCAGGCCGGCCGGGAGCGGCTGCGCATACAGGCCGTTGCGAAAATAGACATCGATGAAATTGACGCCGATCGCACGATGCTCGACGGTGACCTCGCCCTTGCCCGGCGCAGGCAGGTCGACATCGATCAGTTTCATCACATCGACCCCACCGGGCGACTCGACTCGAACAAGCTTGACCATGGTGACTCCTTGAAGGAAAGAAAAAACGCTCGGCGATCAGCGCCGCCGCCTGCCTGACATCGTACCGAGCAGACCGCGTACAAGTTCACGGCCCAGGGTAGAGCCGATCGAGCGCGCGGCACCGGCCAGAAGCGCAGAAAAAGCGGAGGCCGTTGGACTGCGCTCACCCGCCCTGGAACCGGATCCGCCGGTACGGCCAGGCTCATCGGCTGAGACTTCGAGGCGCGCCACGCCCGCCTTCAGCATCTCGTACGCGGATTCGCGGTCGAGATCACGATCGTAACGCGGCCCCATACCTGAGGCGGCGAGCAAGCTCGCCCGCTCGGCAGCGGCGAGCGGGCCAATGCGAGATCCGGGCGGCAGGATGAAACCGCGTTCAACCATCGACGGACGGCCCTGAGCATCCAGAAGCGAGACCAGGGCCTCGCCGACGGCAAGTTCGCCGATCGCGCGCACTGCGTCGATGCGCGGATTGGGCCGCAGGCTCTCGGCGGCTGCGCGAACAGCCTTCTGGTCGGCCGGCGTGAAGGCCCGCAAGGCATGCTGGATGCGATTGCCCAACTGACCCAGGACCGCATCGGGAATGTCCTGCGGGCTCTGCGACACGAAAAACACCCCCACGCCCTTGGAGCGGATGAGCCGGACGACCTGTTCGATGCGATCGATGAGCACTCTCGGCGCGTCGGAAAAGAGCAGGTGCGCCTCGTCGAAGAAGAAGACGAGTTTCGGCCGGTCGAGATCCCCGGCCTCGGGCAGGACCTCGAACAACTCCGAGAGCAGCCACAGCAGCGTGGTGGCATAGAGCTTGGGCGCACGAAGCAAGCGGTCGGCTGCCAGGATATTGACGATTCCGCGCCCAGACGAGTCGACGCGCATGAGATCGGCGATGTCGAGCATGGGCTCGCCAAAAAACCGCTCGGCGCCCTGCGCCTCGAGCTCCAGCAGCGAACGCTGGATCGCGCCAATCGACGGTCGCGAGACCTGGCCCCACTGCCCGGAGAGCTCGCGCGCGTTATCGGCGGCAAACTGCAACATCGCGCGCAGATCCTTGAGGTCGAGCAGCAGGAGGCCACGGTCATCGGCCACCTTGAAAATCAACTGCAGAACGCCCTGCTGGACCTCGTTCAATCCGAGCATCCTGCCCAACAGCAAGGGCCCCAGGTCGGACACCGTCGCTCGCAGACGGTGCCCCTGATCGCCCAGCACATCCCAGAGCACCACAGGCATGCCGGCGGGCACGGGCGGCTCGCAGCCGATTCGCGCCACCCGTTCGAGCAGTCGCTCTGACAGCGTGCCGGGTTGGGCAATCCCGGTCAGGTCGCCCTTGACGTCGGCCATGAAGACCGGAACGCCCGCCATTGAAAGACGCTCCGCCAGAAGCTGCAGGGTGACGGTCTTGCCGGTACCCGTGGCACCGGTGATCAGACCGTGGCGATTGACGCGGGCGGGCTCGAGGACGATTGGAGCGCCATGACCGTGGGCGATGGGAAGCGACATGATCGGGTGACCGGGTGATATGATCGAAGGTTATCTTTAGAGACGCGATCTCAGGGAACGGGGATTCGACCACGACGCGGGCCCGGCGGGCAAGTGCAGGGTTAAAGCAGGCTCCGGGTCCAGTCAGCGATCGCACAGGAAAAGGGCGAGACACCATGGCCGGACACTCCAAGTGGGCCAACATCCAGCACCGGAAAAACCGCCAGGACGCCAAGCGTGGCGCGCTTTTCACGCGCCTGATCAAGGAAATCACCGTCGCTGCGCGGCTCGGCGGCGGCGATGCCGACGCCAACCCCAGGCTGCGCCTGGCAATGGACAAGGCTTCTGAGGCCAACATGTCCAAGGACACGGTCCAGCGCGCCATTTCGCGCGGCGCGGGCGGTCTGGACGGCGCGAACTACGAAGAGGTGCGATACGAGGGCTACGGCGTGGGCGGCGCGGCCGTGATCGTTGATTGCCTGACCGACAACCGGGTGAGGACCGTCGCCGAAGTGAGACACGCGTTTTCCAAAAACGGTGGCAATCTCGGCACCGATGGGTCGGTCGCCTTCATGTTCAAGCACTGCGGGCAACTGCTGTTCGCGCCGGGCACCTCCGAGGATCAGGTCATGGAAGCCGCGCTCGAAGCCGGCGCCGAGGACGTGATCACTGATGACGAGGGGGGTATCGAGGTGCTCTGCGGCCCGGGCGAGTTTTCAGCCGTACGTAGCGCACTCGAGCGCGCGGGGCTCAAGCCCGCTGTGGCTGAGGTCACGATGCGAGCGCAGACGAGCACTGCGCTGGCGGGCGCTGAGGCGCAGGCCATGCAAAAACTCCTCGACGCCCTCGAAAATCTCGACGATGTCCAGCAGGTCTACACCAACGCCGAGTTCGACGAAACCGCCTGACAGCCCACCCATCTTCCCCCCATTCAATATCGCGGCAGCACCACCATGAAACTCCTCGTCGTTGGTTCGGGCGGACGCGAACACGCACTGGCCTGGCGGCTTGCGCAATCGCCCAATGTCCAGTGCGTCTACGTCGCCCCCGGCAATGCCGGCACGGCCCGCGAGCCTGGCCTGGAAAATCTGCCCATCACCTCGATCGATGAGCTCGCCGATTTTGCAGCGCGCGAGCGGATCGCCTACACGGTAGTCGGGCCGGAAGCACCGCTCGCCGCCGGCCTGGTCGACCAGTTTCGCGAGCGCAAGCTCAAGGTGTTCGGACCGACACGCGCTGCGGCACGGCTTGAGTCGTCCAAGGAGTTTGCCAAGGCCTTCATGATCCGCCACAACATTCCGACGGCGCGCTACACAAGTTTTTCCGATGCGCAGGCGGCGCACGCCCATATTGATGCCGAGGGCGCGCCGATCGTGATCAAGGCCGATGGACTGGCCGCGGGCAAAGGGGTCGTGGTGGCGATGACTCCCGACGAGGCGCATCACGCGGTTGATCTCATGCTGGTCGACAACCGCATGGGCGATGCGGGCGCGCGCGTGGTGATCGAGGAATTCCTTGTCGGCGAGGAAGCGAGCTTCATCGTCATGGTCGATGGCCGCAACATCCTGCCGCTCGCGAGCAGCCAGGACCACAAACGGCTGGGCGATGGCGACAGTGGTCCCAACACCGGCGGAATGGGAGCCTACTCGCCCGCCCCGGTGGTCACGCCGGCGCTGCACGCGCGGGTGATCCGCGAGATCATTCGCCCCACCGTCGAGGCCATGGCAGCCGAGGGCAGCCCCTACACGGGCTTCCTCTACGCGGGGCTCATGATCGATTCGTCCGGGCAGCCGCGCACCCTCGAATTCAATTGTCGGCTCGGCGACCCCGAAACCCAGCCGCTGATGGCCAGGATCCGAAGCGATTTTGCCCGTACGATCGAGCAGGCGATTGCCGGTCACCTCGATCAGGCCGAGATCGACTGGGATCGGCGCGTCGCGCTCGGCGTGGTACTTGCCAGCGCAGGCTACCCGGAGTCGCCCCGCAGTGGCGATCCGATCCGCGGTCTCCCGCCCCACGCGCACTGTCCCGAGACGGGTGCCCTGGTGTTTCACGCCGGCACCGCCCAGCGCGATGGCGAGATTGTCACGGCAGGTGGCCGGGTGCTCTGCGTGACGGGTTTGGGCGATTCGGTGCGCGCCGCGCAGTCGAGCGCCTACCGGACCATCGAATCGATCGCATTTGATGGGATGCAGTTCCGGCATGACATCGGTCATCGGGCGCTGCATCGGACACCCAGGGCCTGAGCGGCCGAACGGCCGAACGGCAGGCGGGGCCAGCCTTTCTGCCGGAACGGCCATTGCACAAGGGGAGAACAAGCAAATGAACGCCCACACTGAAGCCCAGCCCGCCGCCATGCTGGCGTCCGTCCGCGCCTACCTGACCGGCTTGCAGGAATCGATCGTCTCGGCACTCGAGGCCTCAGATGGTGGACGCTTCATCCGGGATGGCTGGGATCGGCCCGAGGGCGGGGGGGGCGTCTCCCGGGTGATCGAGGGCAGCCAAGTCCTGGAACGCGGCGGCGTGCTGTTCTCCCATGTGCGCGGCGACCGACTGCCCGCCTCGGCCAGTGCCCACCGCAGCAATATCGCGGGTCGTCCCTTCGAGGCGATGGGCGTATCGCTGGTGATTCATCCACGCAACCCCTATGTGCCCACGGTGCATTTGAACGTGCGCTTCTTCATCGCCCTGCCCACGAGTGAGGATCAGGCACCCATCTGGTGGTTTGGTGGTGGCATGGACCTCACGCCCTACTACCCGTTCGAGGAAGACGTGCGGCACTTCCACCGGGTCTGCAAGGCGAGCCTCGAGCCCTTCGGGACCGAATGGCATCCACGTTTCAAGAAGTGGTGCGACGAGTACTTCATCCTCAAGCACCGCGGCGAGGCGCGTGGAGTCGGCGGCCTCTTCTTCGACGATCTGAGCGAACCCGGATTCGAGCAGTCGTTTGCCACGCTCCGAAGCGTGGGCGACGCGTTCAATGCCGCTTATGTGCCGATCGTGGAGCGACGCAAAGCCACCACCTGGGGTGAGCGCGAACGCGACTTCCAGTTGTATCGCCGGGGGCGCTATGTGGAATTCAACCTCGTGTTCGACCGGGGAACACTGTTCGGACTGCAGTCTGGCGGGCGAACCGAGTCGATCCTTTGCTCGATGCCGCCCCTCGCGCAGTGGCGCTATGACTGGCATCCTGCGCCCGGCTCGGAAGAGGCGCGTCTTTACGAATTTCTCAAGCCGCGCGACTGGGCATGACCAACAAACGCCGTCGCATCGGCATCCTCGGCGGCACCTTCGACCCGATTCACGTCGGGCATCTCGCACTGGCGCGCTCGGCTCAGGTCGCGCTGGACTTTGACGAGATCCGCTTTCTTCCTACGGGCATTTCCTGGCAGAAGAGCGATACCGCCACACCGGCAAGCGACCGACTCGAGATGGTTCGCCTCGCCGTGGCCGGGCGGCCGGGATGGGTTGTTGATGACCGGGAAGTGCGACGGGGCGGGAACAGCTATACGGTCGATACACTCAAGGAACTGCGCGGCGAACTCGGCGATGACACGGTGCTGGTGCTGCTCTTGGGCAGTGATCAACTCCGCAATCTCGCCACCTGGCATCGCTACCGCGAATTGCTTGATCACGCACATATCGCCGTGACGCGGCGCGAACGGGTGAGCCTTGCGAGGCTGCCCGCTGCGGTCGAGACACTGGTCGCCGAACAGGGCTGCGACGCACTGCCCGACCGCCCGAGTGGGGCCATCGTATTTTTCGGCATGCCCTTCGTTCCTGTGTCGGCCACCCGGCTTCGGGAGCAGTTGCTCGAGGGCGACCGACCGGCGGAACTGCTGCCCAGAGTCGTTCTCGACTATATTGACCATAACGGCCTATACCGGCCGGCACCCACCGCCCACCAAAAGGACTGACCGGCCCATGGATCTGCGAAAGCTGCAACGCATCGTCGTCGAAGCACTGGACGACATCAAGGCACAGGACATCCAGGTATTCAACACCACCGATCAGACCGAGCTGTTTGACCGGGTGGTGATCGCAACGGCGACCTCGAACCGGCAGACGCGCGCACTCGCCGCGCACCTTCGCGACACGGTCAAGACCGCTGGCGGGACGGTGATTGCAGTCGAAGGGGAGGAAAGCGGCGAGTGGGTACTCGTCGACCTGGGGGACATCGTCGTCCACATCATGCAACCGGCGATCCGAAGCTACTACCGGCTCGAGGAACTCTGGGGACAGAAGCCGGTGCGACTCAAGGCCTTGACCCGCACGGGGACGGCGGTCGCAGAAGCGGCGGGCCCATCCACCACCCCAGCACGGACCTGATTTTGCGCCTGCTGGTGATCGCCGTCGGCACGAAAATGCCCGGGTGGGTCACTGAGGCCGTACGTGACTACGGCGGGCGCATGCCAGCCGACTACGTCATCGAATGGCGGGACATCAAACCCGAACCCCGCAGCACCGGCGGAACCGCCACCGTCTGGCTGCAGCGCGAGGCCGAGCGGATCCGTGCGGCACTGCCTGAATCCGCGCGCCGTGTCGTCCTGGACGAACGCGGTCGAGACCTCGACACCCTCACGCTGTCGCAGCGCCTGGTCGAATGGCGCGAACACCACCGCACGGTGGCGCTGCTGATTGGCGGACCCGACGGACTCGACCCAGCGCTACGTCGCGAGGCCCACGAGACGGTGCGCCTGTCGAGCCTCACGCTGCCCCATCCACTTGTCCGGGTGATTCTCGCTGAGCAACTCTATCGCGCCTGGTCGATCCTGGCGGGCCACCCTTATCACCGCGCTTGAGGAATCGGCCATGGCGCATCCGGCATCCTTCATCTATCTGGCCTCCGCAAGCCCGCGCCGACAGGCTTTGCTGGGGCAGGCAGGTGTCCAGTTTCGAATGCTGGTCGCCGATCCCACCGAGGATGTCGAGGCGCTCGAGCATATCCGTCGCGGCGAGTCACCGACCGCCTATGTCGAGCGGGTGGCCATCGCCAAAGCCCAGGCAGGTCAGGCTCGCATGATTGCCCGCGCACTCGAACCCGCGCCGGTGCTCGCAGCCGACACCACCGTCGCAGTCGGTGGCACCATTCTCGCCAAACCCCGCGACGCGGACGACGCGATCCGGATGCTCAACCTGTTGTCGGGACGCACGCATCGTGTGCTCACCGCAGTCGCGCTCGCGCGCAGCGCCCGCCGACTCGAGCGCTGCATCACGGTCTCGCGCGTCACCTTCGCCCGGCTCGCGCGTGCCGAGATCGAGGCCTACGTTGCGAGCGGCGAACCGCTCGACAAGGCGGGCGCCTATGCGATCCAGGGCGGCGCGGCCGCATTCGTGCGACGGATCGAAGGCAGCTACACCGGTATTGTCGGATTGCCGCTTTATGAGACGCTGCGATTGTTGCGCCAGACCGGAAGGGGTGAGCCGCAATGATCGAGGAGATACTGGTCAACCACACGCCGCATGAAACGCGGGTGGCCCTGATTCAGCAGGGCGCGGTAGAAGATCTGCAGATCGAGCGGACAGCCTCGCGAGGACTCGCCGGAAACCTCTATCTCGGCCGCGTCTCGCGGGTGCTCCCCGGTATGCAGTCGGCCTTCATCGACATCGGGCTCGAGCGGGCAGCTTTCCTCCACGTGGCCGACCTCTGGCAGTCCCGGGTCATGGCGGGGGGCGCTGAACAACCGGCCGCCCCGATTGAAAAGCTTCTTTTCGAAGGCCAGTCGCTCATCGTGCAGGTGATCAAGGACCCCACCGGCACCAAGGGTGCGCGGCTGTCGACGCAGATCAGCATTGCCGGGCGATTGCTGGTCTATCTGCCGCAGGACCCTCACATCGGCGTGTCCCAGCGCATCAGTGACGAGGCAGGCCGACAGGCCTTGAAGGCGCGTCTGCAGCGACTGATGCCCGAGGACGAAAAGGGGGGCTTCATCGTACGCACCCTTGCCGAGGACGCCGAGGACGCCGAACTGAGCGCCGACATCGATTACCTGCGCCTGCGCGCCCGCCAGATCCAGGACGAAGCGCGCCGCAACCGCGCCCCGGCCCTGATCTATCGTGAACTCGACCTGGCCCAGCGCGTCCTTCGTGACCTGGCGAGCGAGTCGACGGCTGCAATCGTGGTCGATTCGGCGCCAGCGCTCGAGGCGATGCGCGAGTTCACCAGGGTCTACATGCCCTCGCTTGCCCAACGCCTCAAGCTGCACAACTCCGATCGACCGCTGTTCGAGCTTCGCGGGGTGGATGCAGAGATTGATCAGGCCCTTGCGCGGCGCGTCAATCTCAAATCAGGTGGCTACCTGGTGATCGATCAGACCGAAGCCATGACGACGATCGACGTCAACACTGGCAGCTATGTCGGCGGACGCAATTTTGCCGATACGATTTTCCGGACCAATCTCGAAGCCGCGCATGCGATCGCCCGCCAGATGCGGCTGCGCAATCTGGGCGGCATCATCATCGTCGATCTGATCGACATGGATGACGAGTCACACCGCGCCTCGGTGCTGGCTGAATTGCGCAAGGCGGTGGAGCGCGACCGGACCCGGGTTACCGTCAATGGGTTGACCTCGCTCGGCCTAGTCGAAATCACGCGCAAGCGCACCCGCGAATCGATCTCGAGACTGCTCTGCGAGCCCTGCCCGATGTGCTCAGGCAGAGGACAGATCAAGACCGCCCGCTCGGTCTGCTATGAGATTCTCAGAGAGATCCAGCGCGAGGCCAGTCAGTTCAGTCCTCGCGAATTCCGCATCGTCGCCTCTCAGGCCGTCGTCGATCTGCTCCTCGAAGAGGAGGCGGGATCGCTCGCATACCTGTGCGACACGATCGGTCGTCAGATCAGTCTGCACGTCGAATCGCTGTACTCGCAGGAACAATACGACATCGTGCTGCTGTGACGGCACGCCCACGCCGTCATGGCCTCAAAACATGCGCTCGGGGCTGACCGACCGACGTTCGTAAAGCCTGAGCCAACCCTTTACGATGCGGTAGATCGCCCAGATGTAAAGGGCGATCAGTAGCGGTATGCCGATCACGATCAGGCTCAGGATCCAGAACACGATGCTCCCGGCGAGCGTGATCCAGAAGGTTCGGATCTGCCAACGGAAGTGGCTATCGACCCATGTGCCGCGGGCGTCCTCGCGCTTGATATACCCCAGTATGATCGCGGCGATCGCGGTGACCCCGACGAGAAACGAAACGGCATAGAGGGCGTAGCAGATGCCTGCGATCCGACGGGCAGAGTCGACGCGGGGATCCTCTATCAGCTGGGGTTCCATCACAGACCTCGATCAGCGGGCGGGGCGCGGGATGCGGCCCAGAAGGTGAAATTCGGGGTTCGGCATCATGCCGGTGAAATTCGCGAGTCGATTGGACAGTGCAAAAAAAGCGGCGATCGCCCCGATATCCCAGGCGTCCTCCAGACTGAACCCCTGTTCAGTCAGCGCATCGTAGTCACGATCGGTGAGCGCATGCGATTCGGTGGCGACCTTCACGGCAAACTCAATCATCGCCTGTTCACGCGTGCTGAGCGCAGCCTTTCGCCAGTTGGTCGCGAGATGATCGGCGATCAGCGGGTCCTTGCGGTAAATGCGCAGGATCGCACCGTGGGCCACCACGCAGTACAGGCAGTGGTTGGCCGCGCTGGTGGCCACCACGATCATCTCGCGCT
>JBIKTA010000026.1:0-11563 GCA_044348315.1 Burkholderiaceae bacterium
GAGACGGTCGAACAGGTCATTTATCGCGTCCCCGATACCGAGTCCAAGCGCCTGGCGGTTGCTCAGTTGATCCGCGTCCGCAATCTTTCGCAGGTCATCGTTTTCACCAATACCAAGATCGGGGCCGGACGACTGGCCCGATTACTCGAGCGCGACGGGCTGAATGCGAGCGCGATTCACGGGGACAAGTCCCAGCAGGAGCGTCTGCTCACGCTCGAACAGTTCAAGAAAGGCGAGCTCAGTGTGCTGGTCGCGACCGATGTCGCCGCGCGAGGACTCGACATTGCAGAACTGCCGGCGGTGATCAACTACGATCTGCCCTACAGCCCCGAGGATTACATACACCGTATCGGGCGTACGGGCCGTGCGGGGGCGAGCGGCGTTGCCCTCTCCCTCATGACGGCAGGCCCTGATGAGCGCCTGCATGTCGAGATCGAAAAGCTTCTGAAGCGCAAGCTCCCGGTTCAGGACCTGCAGATCGATGCCCGGGACCGCGCTGAGCGCGGGCGGCAGTCGGAGGCGGGCGATGATGGGGAGTCTCGCCGCGCGTCCTTCAGTCGTGACCGGGACCGCCCGGTCCGCGGTCCGCGTGACGCCCGGCCTGCAAGCCCAGCGCCCCGGGCTCCGGTCGATCCGTTTTTCTACCAGCCTTATGAGCCATCTTCGACCGTCGAGTCGGTGGCAACGACGGCTTCGGTTCGCCCTCCGGCACGTGGCAAACGTGCCATTGCGGTGCTGCTGGGGGGCGTTCCCAAGTCTTGATTTGCGATGAGCAAGCGCTCGGACGCCAAGTGCGGCTGATGGTCAGAGTGCCAGGCCGAAGCGTTCCAGCCAGGCCCGAATCGCGATGGGCCAGAATTGATCGACCGACGCCGCCGTGATCGTCGGGATGCCCAGATGCGCGAGTGCCTGATTGAGGGTCGCAATCGGCCGGTCGGGATCGACGGGCTGTGCACCGTTCTGTTTTGAGAGCTTGCGACCGTCGGTCGCGAGCACCAGGGGCCCGTGCAGATAGCGCAGCGTCTCGAACCCGAGCAGCCCTTGCAGGTAGATTTGACGCGCAGTCGAGCCGGCGAGGTCTGCGCCGCGCACCACGTCGCTCACCCCCTGCTCGGCGTCATCCACGACGACAGCGAGCTGGTAGGCCCACAGGCCATCGGCACGCCGGATCACGAAGTCGCCCACGCTGATCGCCAATTCGTCCCGTTGGGGTCCGCTTCGCCGATCGGACCAGACGACCGTGGGGGCGCGGTCGACGCGTAGCCGCCACGCGCGGGCCGGACGTTGCGGATCGAGCCCGTGCCGACAGGTCCCCGGGTAGACCGGCTCGCCACGCTCGGTATCGATTCCGAGGGTGATCTGTGAGTCGGCGATCTCCCGTCTTGAGCAGGCGCAAGGATAGACGTGCCCACCGAGCGCCAGCCGCTCGAAGGCCGCCTGATAGCGCGCCTTGCGCTGGCTTTGCCAGACCACGGGCTGGTCGGATCGCATGCCGAATCGGGCGAGCGTATCGATGATCGCCTGATCGGCGCCGGGCACGGTCCGGGGCTCGTCGATATCTTCGATCCTCACCAGCCAGATGCCGTCATGCGCGCGCGCGTCGAGGTAGCTTGCGACGGCCGCGACCAGCGAGCCCATGTGAAGGGCGCCTGTCGGTGACGGCGCAAAACGCCCGACGTAGCGGCCCCACGCCGCATGTGAATTCATGGCCGGGCGGGGTCCCTGGCCGCTCGGGGCTCGGCCGCAAGCGAGGGGAACTCGGGCGGAGCGGGTGGAGCGAGCAGGCGGGCGCGCACGCGCGCCAGCGCCAGCCTTGAAAGCCACCAGTCGAGTGCCCGACCCCGGCCCGACTTGCGCCAGGCGTAGCGAAGGCTCACAGGTGCTTTGGGGGAGGCGAGTTTCAACGCAAGCAGCCGGCCCGATGCAAGGTGCTCGGCGGCGTGGTGGAGTGGCAGATAGCCACATCCGAGACCGGCCAGTTGAGCCTGAAGCTTGTGCTTGAAGCTCGACACGCTCAGGGTGCTCTGGCCCGGCAGGACGCCCGTGGTGCGTGTCGCGAGGCCTTGCGAACTGTCTGCGACCACGACGGCGCGGTGGGCCGCAATCTGTGCGTCCTCCACTGGCATCGCAGTCTGGGCAAGCGGGTGGTGCGGCGCCACGCAAAAGGCAAAATGGGCCTCGCCCAGCAGTGCGATGCCGAACCGTTCCGAGCCGAAGGCCTCGGCTGGCGCGTCGTAGGGCGCGCCAATCGCAAGCGCCGCGCGCCCACCCAGCAGCGCGTCCCAGGAGCCCTGCAGGACTTCCTCGCTAAAGCGCAGCCGTGTCGGCACACCGAGCCGGTCAAAGTCGGCCACCAACGGCAGAAGACGTTCAAACGGGATCGTCGCATCGATGGCGATCGCAAGATCCAGCTCCCAACCGGTCGCCACCAGGCGTGTCTCGCGCTCCAGGTTCTCAGCCTGACGCAGCAGCGCCCGTCCACCCTCGAGCAGTGCACGACCGGCCGGCGTCAATTGAGCCCTGCGGCCGCGACGGTCAAAGATCAGCAGATCGAGCGCGTCTTCTGCCCGGCGGATCTGGTAGCTGAGCGCCGAGGGCACGCGACCGAGCTCTCGCGCGGCTGCGCCGAAACTGCCGAGTCGCTGGATCAGGTCGATCGTTGCGAGGGTGTCGAGCGAAATAGTCATCAAAAATTTTGAATCGAGTCATCGAATTGTAGACGCGATGCGATCTTGTCTGCGGGGCATAGTGACGATCCATCTCGTGACACTCACGTCTTCAAGAGGAAAACTTCGATGATCGAGATCCGTCGCAGCGACGAGCGTGGTTACGCCGACCACGGCTGGCTCAAGTCCCGGCACAGCTTCTCCTTTGCCGACTATCAGAATCCCCGCTTCGTGAATTTTGGGCCGCTGCGGGTGATCAACGAGGACTGGATTGCGCCCGGGCAAGGGTTTGGCATGCACGGGCATCGCGACATGGAAATCATCACCTATGTCCTCGAGGGGGCGATCAGCCACCGGGACAGCCTGGGCAATGCCGCGGTGATCCGTCCCGGGTACGTGCAGCGCATGAGTGCAGGCACGGGTGTGCGGCACTCTGAGCACAATGATCAGTCGATCGAGACGCACATGCTGCAGATCTGGATCATCCCGGCGCGTCCCGGGGGGGCGCCGAGCTACCAGGATGCGGCGTTTGACCGGGCGGCCCAGCGGGGCGCCTTTCAGTTGGTGGTCTCAGCCCACGATTGTGGTGGTGCGGTGACAATCGGCCAGGATGCGAGGCTTTGGGCTGGTTGCTTCGACCACGACGAGCGGGCCGAGCTTGAAATCCAACCCGGTCGCCGCATTTATGCGCACCTGGCCCGTGGCGGGTGCGCAATCAATGGCATCGCGCTTGCCGCGGGCGATGCGCTGATGATGACCGATCAGGCTCGGGTGTCGGTGCGCGATGGTCGCGATGCCGAGCTGTTGATCTTCGACTTACCCTGACACGCAGGGTGCTACGTCGGGGCTTTCCCCTCCTCACTCATAAAACAGGAGTTTTTCATGTCTAAAGTTGTGATTGCCTTTCATTCGGGTTACGGCCACACGCGCGTGATTGCCGATGCGGTGGCGCGCGGGGCGTCCGAAGTCTCGGGCACCGAAGTCCTCAGCATCGACGTCTCGAAAATCGACGATGCCGGCTGGGCAGCGCTTCATGCGGCTGACGCCATCGTATTTGGCGCGCCCACCTACATGGGCGGCCCGTCCGCGCCTTTCAAGGCCTTTGCCGATGCGAGCTCCAAGGCCTGGTTCACCCAGTCCTGGAAGGACAAGATCGCGGGTGGTTTCACCTGCTCGTTATCGATGAGTGGCGACAAGTACGCGACACTGATGTCGATGGTGACGCTCGCCATGCAGCACGGCATGGTCTGGGTGAGTCTTGGGCATATGCCTGCCGCGACGCCAGGCGCACCTGATCAGGTCAACCGGATTGGCTCCTACCTCGGCGTCATGGCGCAGGCTGATAACGTTCCGCCCGATCAAAGCCCGCCCCAGGGTGATATCGAGACCGGGCGCCTCTACGGTCGCCGGATTGCGGACTTTGCTCGGAAACGATCGCAGGTCTGATGCATTCAGGACCCGTCTCTTCGGCCGGCCTCAGCCTGCTCGACTTCTGAGCAGGTGGTCGGCCAGCTCTGCAAACCCCGCACCGTACGGCTGGCGCGTGATGTAGCGTGGCGGGCAGGCAATGCTGCCGAGGTGGCGGTCGACATTGGCGACCCCGACCGAGTGCTCGAACGTCGCGAAGAGCGTGGCGTCATTGGGCGCGTCGCCCACACAGGCCCAGTGCAGGCCCGCCTGTTCCCGGTTGAGGCCCCAGTAATCGGTCAGCAGTCGCAGCGCTGTGGCACCCTTGTCGAACTGACCAAACCAGCCGTTGACGTGGATGCTGCTCGCCTGCGCCTGCATGCCCTCCTCGCGCAGGATGGTGATGATCCGTTCGATCTGCTCCGGGGGCAGTCTCGGAATCGCTTCGGCGATATCGATGGCGAGGTCCACCAGCCGAAAGGCCTGATCGCCGGCGAGTGCCGCAGAGGGGACTTCGTCCAGCACCCGTCGGGCGACGCGATCCCGGTGTCGTTTCGTGTCCTCCTGAGCGATATCGCTTTGCATCATCAGGGTCCTTACGCGGCCACCTGCCCGAATCATGCAGAAGGCGCCGGTCTCACCAATGACTGCAGCGACCGGCCACAGCCGTACGATCAGGTCGCACCAGCCTGCACTGCGGCCGGTGACGGGCACGACCCGGATACCGGCTGCCGCCAGCGCTGAGACCGCAGAGAACGCCTCGGTACTCAATTGCCCCTCAGTGGTCAGCGTATCGTCAAGATCGGTGAAAAGCCCCTGGATCTGCCTGGCGGGCAGGGCTGAAAGGGGTTGCGGTTCGGCGTTATTCATTTCTACCTCTCGGACGATGAGTCGTCTGCCTGGGCGTCGCGGGGCCTCACGGCGATGGCGCGTTCAGACAGCGCTCGGTCGCGGGCACTCAGCACCTCATTGATGATGAGCGCGGCGACGATGACCCCGCCGCCCTGGATGGTCGTGATTGGGGTGACCTCGCCCGCGCCCAGCCAGACCCAGACCGGTCCGAGCACCACCTCCAGCAGGGCGATCAACGACACTTCGTGCGGTTTCAACCGACGGGCGGCGCGAACCATCAACCAGCAGGGGAGCGCCAGCTGGAAGGCGCCCAGTAGCGCGAGTATCAGGAGATCGCGCGGCGGCGGCTCGATTACGGATGACCCGACAAAAGGCAGTAGGACCAGGCAGGAGATCGACGCGCCGAGCATCACTGCTGGCCCAAGGTTGACCCGAGTGCCGGAGCGCCGCATCGCCACCAGATTGATGGCCGACGCAACCGGGACGGTCGCAGCGATCAAGAGCCCTTCCGGACCCTCGGTCGACAAGGCCTCGCGGACCATCCACCACAGGCCCGCGGCGGCAATCGCAATCACGAACCAGGCGAGCGGGGCGATCCGCTCCCCAAGCACAATGCGGGCGAGCACGGCTGCCATCAGCGGGGACATCCCGATCATGAGCAGGGTGTTCGCAACGCTCGTCAACATCATGGCGATCATGAAGTTGGTGAAGATCATGGCCCACAGCAGCCCCGACAGCCATCCGATCCACCCCATCGCTGTCACGGCCCGCAGCACCGCCCCGCGGTGCTCCACGAGCAAGATGATCAGCATCGTGAGCGCGCAAAAGAAGCTTCTCCAGAATGAGGTCTGCGCGGGGCTTGAGGCCTCGAGCAGGCGGGAGAGCAGCCCCGCACTGCTCCACATCAGTGCGCAGGCGACGAGCAGCAGCGAAGCGCCTGACCGTTCGGCGGGCCAATCGGATCGGGATGGGTGCATGGTCGCAGCGTGGGCGGACTCGGGTGGTGGCGTAACGGTCGCGCAGTTTGCCCCCGCAAGCGGTCGCCGGGCGCGAACCCTGGGGCGCGGGAAACGATCGTCGACTTGGGTCTGGCGGGCAGACTCAAAGGTAGAATTGTACCGATGAGTGCGCCTCGTTTCGTCCACCTACGTGTCCACACCGAATACTCGATCAGTGATTCGATCGTTCGGATCGATGGGCTGGTTGCCGCCGCGCGCGCCGATCGCCAGCCGGCGCTTGCGGTGACGGATCTGGCAAACCTGTTTGCCTGGATCAAGTTCTACAAGGCGGCCCGCTCGGCTGGCGTCAAGCCGATTGCGGGTGTGGACGCCTGGGTGACCAACGAAGTCGATCGGGATCGGCCGCACAGGCTTTTGCTCTTGGCGCGAAACGCCCAGGGCTACCACCGTCTCTGCGAATTGATCAGCCGGGCCTGGCTGGAGAACGAGTATCGGGGCCGCGGCGAGTTGCGGGCGGCCTGGTTTGACGCACCCTGTGCCGACGGGGGGGCAGCCTCTGATGGTCTGATTGCGCTCTCGGGGGCTGAGGCGGGCGAAATCGGCCAGGCGCTCCTCGCCGGGAACGAGGCCTTCGCCGAGTCATGCGCCCGCCAGTGGGCGCGCCGCTTTCCGGGCGCCTTCTATCTCGAGGTTCAGCGTACCGACGTGTCTGATTCGCATCGTCAGACGATCGCGGCCGCCCATCTCGCGGCGCGCCTGGGGCTGCCGCTGGTGGCGACACACCCGGTGCAGTACCTGACGCCGGACGAATTTCGTGCCCACGAGGCCCGGGTCTGCATTGCTGAAGGCGAAATCCTGGCCAATCCGAGGCGCGTTCAGCGCTTCGGCCGCGATCAGCATTTCTGCACCCAGCAGGAGATGCTCGAACGTTTTGCGGATCTGCCCGAAGCGCTGGCCAATTCTGTGGAGCTGGCCCGGCGCTGCAACCTCGCCATGACGCTGGGCAAGCCCCGCCTGCCGCATTTCCCTGTGCCAGAGGGGATGAGCATCGACGCCTACCTGCGCGAGCTGGCGAACGCCGGGCTCGACCGCCGGCTGGGCCTGGTTGGGCTCGACCCTGAATCGCTTGCCCCGCAGCGTCGCGAGCAGTTGCGCGTCTACCGTGCGCGACTCGAATACGAGTGCGACACGATCGTCCAGATGGGGTTTCCGGGCTATTTTCTGATCGTGGCCGATTTCATCAACTGGGCCAAACGCAACGACGTGCCGGTTGGACCCGGTCGGGGTTCGGGGGCCGGCTCGATCGTGGCCTGGGCGCTGGGCATCACCGACCTTGACCCGATTCCTTACGCGCTGCTCTTCGAGCGCTTCCTGAATCCCGAACGTGTCTCGATGCCGGACTTCGACATCGATTTCTGCCAGGACCGGCGCCATCTCGTCATCGATTACGTGAAGCGCCGCTACGGCGAGCACGCGGTCTCGCAGATCGTCACTTTCGGCACGATGGCGTCCAAGGCGGTGATCCGTGACGTCGGCCGGGTGCTCGACATGAGCTACACCTTCTGTGATCAGCTGTCCAAGCTCATTCCGGTCGTGCAGAACAAGCCCTTGTCGCTCGTCAAGGCGCGCGAGGCTGAGCCCCTTCTGGCCGAGCGTGAGAAAAACGAAGACGAGGTGCGCGAGCTGCTCGCGCTTGCCGAGCCGCTCGAAGACCTGACCCGTAATGTCGGCATGCACGCCGGCGGCGTGCTGATTGCGCCGGGTCAGCTGACCGATTTCTGTCCGCTCTATCGGCAGCCCGGCGCCGAGAGCGGTGTGGTCAGTCAGTTCGACAAGGACGACGTCGAGGCCGTGGGCTTGGTCAAGTTCGATTTTCTGGGTCTTCGCAACCTCACCATCATCCGGATGGCGGTCGATTTCATCCAGGCGGGTCATCCCGACGAGCGCCTCGATCTCGACAAACTCGCCTTCGATGACCCTGCGGCCTATCAGGTGCTCAAGGACGCGAACACCACCGCGGTGTTTCAGCTGGAAAGCGAGGGGATGAAGAAGCTCCTGAAAAAGCTTCAGCCCGATCGCTTCGAAGACATCATCGCCGTGCTCGCGCTTTACCGACCGGGACCGCTCAATTCCGGCATGGTCGATGACTTCATCCTGCGCAAGAAAGGCCAGCAATCGATCGACTATTTCCACCCTGACCTGAAAGCCTGCCTGGAGCCGACCTACGGCGTGATCGTGTATCAGGAACAGGTGATGCAGATCTCACAGATCATCGGCGGCTACACGCTGGGCGGCGCCGATCTGCTGCGACGGGCGATGGGCAAGAAAAAGCCCGAGGAAATGGCGCAGCATCGCGGGCTCTTTGTCGAGGGGGCGCAGCAAAAGGGCTACTCCGCCGATCTCGCCCACAAGCTCTTCGATCTGATGGCGATGTTTGCCGAGTACGGCTTCAACAAATCGCACACCGCCGCCTATGCCGTGGTGACCTATCAGACGGCCTGGCTCAAAGCGCACTTTCCGGCCGAGTTCATGGCGGCGACGCTATCGTCGGACATGGACGATACCGACAAGGTCCAGTTTTTCGTCGCTGATGCCCAGGCCAATGGCGTGACCGTGCTGGGTCCGGACATCAATGCCTCGGCCTATCGTTTCGAGCCGGTCGACAAACGGGCCATCCGTTACGGCCTGGGCGCGGTCAAGGGCACGGGGCAGCAGGCCGTTGAGAACCTGCTGGCCGCCCGGGCCAAAGGCCCCTTTCGTGATCTCTTCGATTTCTGCCAGAGGATCGATCGCAGGATCGTCAACCGTCGAACCGTCGAGGCGCTGATCCGTGCAGGTGCGTTTGATCCTCTCGAGCCCGATCGCGCCGGCTTGCTGGCCAATGCGGCGCGTGCGATCGATGCGGCCGAAGCGCGCGCCGCCTCGGCCGCGCAGGCCAACCTGTTTGGCGATGCCGAAGATGACGCCTCGATACAGGCTTCATGGGTTGAGGTTCCCTCCTGGAGCGAGCGTCAGCGCCTTCAGGAGGAGCGTGCTGCGCTCGGTTTCTTTTTCAGCGGGCACCTGTTCAGCGCCTACGAGGCCGAGGTGAGACGTTTTCTGCGCAGCCGTCTCGCTGATCTTCAGCCCGACAAAGCGCCGGTCTGGATGGTGGGTGTGATCGCCGGCCAGCGCAGTCAGATGACCCGTCGCGGCAAGATGCTCTTTGTCACGCTCGACGATGGCACGGCGCGGGTCGATGTGGCGATCTATCGGGAATTGCACGATTCGAGCCGGCGGATGCTGCGTGATGATGAGTTGCTGGTCGTACACGGCCGGGTCCAGAAGGATGACTACACCGGCGGGCAGCGGGTGAGCGCCGAACGTGTGCTCGATCTCGCAGGCGCCCGTCAGGAATTTGGCCGCCGGTTGCTGATCCGCCTCAATGGCTTCGCTGATAGCGAGGTATTGCGCAGCACGATCGCGCCCTTTGCTGCGGCCCAGTGTCAGGACGCGGCCCAGTTGCCGGTGCGAATCGAGTACGGCAATCGCGAGGCGCGCTGCGCGATCGAATTGGGCGAGGCCTGGCGGGTGCGCCCCGATGACAACCTGCTTGCTGCGATCGGCGAGCGCCTGCGGCCGCTCGCCGTCAGTGTCGAGTACTGAGCCGATCGCACCCATGTCCGCCTCGCAGCGTTCGCTCACCACCTACGCGCGGCTGCTGCGCTATGTGAGGCCCTACTGGAAGGCTTTCGCGGTCGCGCTTTTGGCCATGATGGTCGCGGCGGCGACCGAGCCCTTGTTCGCTGCGCTCATGAAGCCGCTCCTCGATCGCGGATTTGGCGGCCAGGATCCCTTCGCCCTCTGGATCGTGCCCACCACCATCATGGGTATCTTCCTGGTTCGCGGACTCGCCACCTACAGCGGCGCCTATGCACTCGCTTGGGTATCGGGCAATGTGCTGGTCGATGTCCGTCGTGAAATGTTCGCGCATCTGTTGAGACTGCCCTCGGCTGATTTCGAGCGCGAGGCGTCGGGGCTGCTGATCTCCCGGCTGGTGTTCGAGGTCAACAGCTTTACCGATGCGGCCTCGCAGGTCATCACGGTACTCGTGCGTGATTCGCTGGTCGTGATTGGGCTGATCGGCTGGCTGCTCTTCCTGAACTGGAAGCTCGCCCTCGTCTCCTTTGCCCTGATGCCTGTCATGGCCTTGATCGTGGGGAGTTTCAGCCGGCGCATGAGACGGCTGAATCGGGGCAATCTCGAGGAAACCGCCGAGCTGACCCGGGTCGTCGAGGAGGCGGTCCAGGGGCACAAGGTGATCCGGGTCTTCGGTGCCCACGAGCGGATCGAGCAGCGTTTTGCCGAGCGTTCGCGGCGCATGCGTCGCGTGGCCATCCGGATCATGAGTGCCGCGGCCGCCGCGCAGCCGATTACCCAGCTCTGTGCCGCAGCCGCTGTTGCGGTGGTGGTGACGATCGCTGTGGCTCAGGGTGGACAGGACGGGACGACGGTAGGCGGCTTCGTGTCGTTCATCACCGCGATGCTCATGTTGCTGCCGCCGCTCAAGCATCTGGTCGGACTCAACGCGCCCCTGCAGCGCGGTCTCGCCTCGGCCGAAAAGGTGTTCGAGTTGCTCGACCGTCAGCGTGAAGGCGATACGGGCACGCTTTCGATCGCGCGGGCGCGGGGCGAACTGGTGTTCGATCGGGTGACGATGAAGCACGCTGGCGCGCCCGCCGATACCCTTGCGGGCATCAGTTTCAAGGTCCCGGCCGGTGAAACCCTCGCGCTGGTGGGGGCCTCGGGCGGGGGCAAGACCACGCTCATGAACCTGATTCCCCGGTTCATTTCGCCCGACTCCGGATCCATCACCCTTGACGGTCATCCGATCGAGCAGCTGCGTCTTACCTGCCTGCGTGCACAGATCGCCCTCGTCTCACAGGAGACGGTGCTTTTCAATGGCAGCGTCCGGGCCAATCTCGCCATTGCAGTGGCCAGCGAACCCTCTGAGGCCGAGCTCTGGCACGCGCTCGAAGTCGCCACCCTGGACGCTCACGTTCGCAGTCTGCCGGGGGGGCTCGACGCCGAAATCGGCGAGCGTGGCACCCGTCTGTCGGGCGGGCAGCGGCAGCGCCTGGCCATTGCACGTGCCGTGCTGAAGGACGCACCCATCCTGCTGCTCGATGAGGCCACCGCAGCGCTCGATACCGAGACCGAACGTGCGGTTCAGCTTGCGCTCGAGCGCGTGATGCACGGGCGCACGACGATCGTCATCGCGCACCGTCTTTCGACAATTGAGCGGGCCGACCGGATCCTGGTGCTTGAGGCCGGGCGTATCATCGAGGAAGGGTCCCATGCGGCCTTGATGGCCAGGCAGGGGACCTACGCCCGCCTCGCCCGTCTGCAACAGTCCGAACATCCGGAGGCCCAGCGATGAGCCCAGTTCCTTCCGAGCGCTATCGCCTCGTTCAGTCCCTCGAGGACTGTCCCGAGGATATTCGCGCGATGATGCTGGCCGTTCAGGAAAAGAGCGGCTTCGTTCCCAATGTATTCCTGATGCTGGCGCGCCGGCCGGCCGAGTTTCGGGCGTTTTTCGCCTATCACGATGCGCTGATGCTTCGCGAGGGCGGGCTCACTAAAGCCGAGCGCGAGATGATCGTGGTGGCCACCAGCGCGGCCAACCACTGCCTGTACTGC
>JBIKTA010000399.1:0-3489 GCA_044348315.1 Burkholderiaceae bacterium
CCCCTCGGGTCAGGCGGCAGGATTCTTGAGGCCAATCGGCTAATATAAATCGTTTTGGCAAAGCCCCGATGAATTCCGCCTCTCCAACTTCCGAGCGCATGAACCCCGCCGAGCTGCGCGCAAGCCTTTCGCTTGCCTCGGTGCAATCGCTGCGGATGCTCGGGCTCTTCATGGTGCTGCCCGTGCTCGCCGTGCATGCCCGCTCGATGGAAGAGGGCGGTGACCCCACATTGCTCGGGCTCGCGCTTGGCATCTACGGCCTGACTCAGGCGATGCTTCAGCTGCCCTTTGGGGTCGCCTCGGATCGTTTTGGTCGCAAGCCGGTGATCGTATTTGGGCTGGTGATTTTTGCGGTGGGCAGCCTGATTGCTGCGATGGCGACCGATCTCATCATGATGGTGGTCGGGCGCGGGCTTCAGGGGGCCGGAGCGATTTCCGCCGCCGTGAGTGCGCTTGTGGCCGATTCCACGCGCGAGAGCCAGCGCACCAAGGCCATGGCGCTCGTGGGGATCAGCATTGGAGCGATGTTTGCGTTGTCGCTGATCGTCGCCCCGCCGCTTTATCGCTGGCTGGGCATCGGTGGCATGTTCACCGCGACCGCAGTGCTCGCCGCCGCAGCGATTTTCTGGGTGATTTATGTCGTGCCGGCTGCGCCGCAGCGGCCGCGCGTGCCGCTCACCCGTGAGCAGTTCGGCCGCGTGGCCACCGATCCGGAGCTTGCCCGCATCAACTTGGGCATCTTCGCACTCCATGCGGTGCAGGTGGCGATTTTCGTCGTGTTGCCGGGGTGGCTGGTCGAGCGGGCGGGGCTTGCGATCGCCGACCATTGGATGCTCTATCTCCCGGTGGTCCTGCTATCGTTCGTTCCGATGATGCCGGCGGTCGGTTGGGGCGAGCGTCGCGGCCGATCCAAGGAGGTGTTCATCGCCAGTGTCGCCGTGCTCGTGGCGGTGCTGGTCGGCCTGGCGCTTAAGCCCGAGGGCGTAGTGCTTTTTGCGGTTTTGCTGTTCGTGTTTTTTTCGGCCTTCAATATTCTCGAGGCGAGCCTGCCTTCGATGGCTTCGCGCCGTGCGCCCGCTGAGGTACGCGGGGCGGCGCTCGGGTTGTTCAACACCACCCAGTCTCTGGGGCTTTTCGTCGGCGGCGCGGCCGCTGGCGTGGTGCGCAGCACCTGGGGCGATGCCGCAGTCTTCATGGCCGCGGCGGGGCTTCTGGGGGCCTGGCTCTTGGCGGCGTTGTGGCACCGGCGGTGGTCGGGCCCGGCGCACTGACCTTCACGACTGAACGATGCTTTGGAGAGCGTTATGGCTTCTGTGAACAAGGTGATTCTGCTTGGCAATCTTGGCCGTGATCCCGAGACCCGTTTCTCGGCCAATGGTGGGGCGATCTGCAATGTTTCGATCGCCACGACCCGTTCCTGGAAGGACAAAAATTCCGGTGAACGGCGCGAGGAAACCGAATGGCACCGTGTGGTCTTTTACGACCGACTCGCCGAGATCGCGGGCGAGTACCTCAAAAAGGGCCGGCCGGTCTACGTCGAGGGTCGTTTGCAGACCCGCAAGTGGCAGGACAAGGAGGGCCAGGAGCGCTACACCACCGAGATCATCGCGACCGAAATGCAGTTGCTCGGGGGTCGCGAGGGGGGGGGAGGCGGCATGGGTGGAGGCGGGAGCGATGAGGGCGGGGGGCGCGAGGCACCCGCGATGGCGCGGCCCGCGGCCGGTCCGGCTTCGCCTGCGCGCAAGCCTGCCGGCGGTTTTGATGATGTCGATGACGACATTCCTTTCTGAATTTCCTATAATTTCCGGTTTTCCATTTCCGGGGGGCCATCCAAGGATGGCCTTTTGCCATGCCAATTTATGCCTATCGTTGCCAGGACTGTGGCTTCGAAAAGGACCAGTTGCAGAAGATTTCCGACCCACCTTTGACTGAGTGCCCGTCCTGTGGCGGTCAGGGGTTTGCGCGGATCCTTACCGCTCCGGCCTTTCAGCTCAAGGGTAGTGGGTGGTACGTCACCGATTTTCGTGATCAGGGTGCCAAGGGGCGTAAGCCCGCCGAACCTGGCGCGGCAGGCGCCGAGTCATCGCGAGAGGGATCGTCCGGCGCCGAACCGGCTGGCGAAGGCGTGAAGGCGGCGGCGCCAGCGGACGGGGCCGGGTCGTCCGGAAGCAAGTCTGACGCCTCGGCACCGGCACCTGCGGCGGCTGCGGGCGGCGGGGCTTCAAACCCGTCCGGCCCGGCTTCGGCCTGACGGCGCCTCTATCCTGATACCCGGCCACCCTCATATCAGCCTCTCAATCAACAGGGCGGGCGTCTGCACCCGCCTTGCACCAGGACCGGAGTCGCGATGAAAAAATACTTCATCACCGGGTTGCTGCTCTGGATTCCTGTGGTCATCACGATCTGGGTGCTCGAGGTGATCGTGACCTCGCTCGACCAGAGCCTGGTCTTGTTGCCCGAGACCTGGCAGCCCAAGGAGTTGATCGGGTGGTCCATTCCTGGCCTGGGTGTCCTGCTCACCGGCCTGATTCTTTTCCTCACTGGGTTGCTCGCCCGAAACATCATCGGCGAGCGTCTGGTGCAGGTGTGGGAGTCGTTGCTGGGGCGTATCCCGATCGTGCGCACCATTTACTCGAGTGTGAAGCAGGTGAGCGACACGATTTTGTCGCCAAACGGTCAGGCTTTTCGCCAGGCACTGCTGGTACAGTACCCGCGGGTCGGGGTCTGGACGATCGCGTTTCAGACCGGCACTCCCGCAGCCGAGGTGCGGCGCCACATCCCGACTGACATGGTCGCGGTGTATGTGCCCACCACGCCGAATCCCACCTCAGGATTTTTTCTGATGCTGCCCCGTGCCGAAGTGATTGAACTCGACATGAGTGTGGATGAGGCCTTGAAGTACGTCGTATCGATGGGCGTTGTCGCGCCCGGCGATCGCGGCGCGACGCCCATGATCGGGCACTGAACGGAGATTTCGATGCGAAGCTGTTATGTCGGTCAGATCGGAACCGAGCACCTGGATCAGGTCGTGACCCTCTTCGGATGGGTGCACCGCCGACGCGATCACGGCGGGGTGATTTTCATCGACTTGAGGGACCGTGAGGGTCTGGCACAGATCGTTTGCGACCCCGATCGAGCGGCCATGTTTGCCATCGCCGAGCGCATCCGCAACGAGTTTTGCGTGCGGCTCTCCGGCAAGGTTCGGCGCAGGCCTGCTGGCACCGAGAACGCCAATCTGGGCAGTGGGGCGGTCGAGGTGCTCTGCCACGAGCTCGAAATCCTCAACGTCTCGGTCACGCCGCCCTTCCAGCTCGATGACGACAACCTCTCCGAGACCACGCGGCTCACGCATCGGGTGCTCGATCTGCGCCGTCCGGCCATGCAGAACAACCTCAAGCTGCGTTATCGGGTCGCGATGGAGGTGCGCAAGTTCCTCGACGCCGAGGGTTTCATCGACATCGAGACCCCGATGCTCACCAAGTCCACTCC
>JBIKTA010000400.1:0-3487 GCA_044348315.1 Burkholderiaceae bacterium
GACACGCCGAGCCCAGCCAGAATGAATGAGAATTCACCGATCTGTGCGAGCGAAGCGCCGACAGTCAGTGCGGTGCCAAGGGAATAACGGAAGAGCAGCACGATTGCGACCGCCGCGATGGTCTTTCCGATCAAAATGATCAACACGGCGAGCAGCAGTTTGACCGGTGACTGGAGGATGACCATCGGGTCAAACAGCATCCCGACTGAGACGAAGAACAGAACGGCAAAGGCGTCGCGAAGCGGCAGCGACTCTTCTGCGGCGCGGTGGCTGAATTCGGATTCACGCAGCATCATGCCCGCGAAAAAAGCGCCCAGCGCGAACGAAACATCGAAGAGCTTGGCCGCCCCGAACGCGACACCCAAGGCAACGGCAATCACGCTCAGGCGGAAGAGCTCCTGCGAGCCCGTACGCGCCACCCACCAGAGCGCCTTGGGCAGAAGTCGCCGCCCGAAGATCAGCATGACGGCGATGAAAGCGGTGACCTTGGCGATCGTCCAACCGATTGTTTCGGCAAGGCCGGCGGGGCTCCCGATCGCGCCGTCGTTCCCCTCGCCAACCGCGCGCGTGTCAGCCACCAATTCAGCCACCGCCGGCAGCATGACCAGGGCCAGCACCATCACGAGGTCTTCGACGATCAACCAGCCCACGGCGATCTGGCCCTGACTCGATGAGACCTGTCCGCGGGCTTCGAGTGCCCGCAGCAGCACAACGGTGCTCGCGACCGACAGACACAGTCCGAACACCACGGCCTCGGTGAGTGACCAGCCCCACAGGCTCGCGACCCCCGCACCCAGCAACACCGCCACGGCGATCTGTGCGATGGCGCCAGGCACGGCGATCCGTTTGACGGCCATCAGATCAGCCAGCGAAAAATGCAGACCCACGCCAAACATCAGCAGCATCACGCCGATCTCGGCGAGCTGAGCGGCCAGACCCACATCGGCCACAAATCCGGGGGTGAACGGCCCAATCAGAATACCGGCGAACAGGTAACCCACCAGTGGTGGCATGCGCAAATGGGTGGCAATCAGGCCAAACACCATCGCGAGGCCAAAAGCTGCCGCGATGGTGGCGATCAAATTGACTTCATGCGGCATATTCAGTCCCATCGGACGAGCGACCTGAGCAAGGCTCGCGCGCGGGCCGATCGCCGGATGGCGGCATCTTCGCTCGCTCAGCCCGCGAGGGCCTGCTCGACCGCTCGGCTGGCGAGCACGGGAATCAGGTGCGCGCGGTATTCGGCCGAGGCATGGAGGTCCGATGCAAGATCATCGGGCGGAAACCGTAGTCCCCGCAGCGAGTCAGCCGTGAAGGCTTGATCCAACGCAAACTCGAGCGCCGTCGCCCGAAACACCCCCGCCCCCCCGCCCGTGACCGCGACGCGCACACCGCCCGCTGTCTGCGCAACAAAGACCCCGATCAGCGCGAAACGCGAAGCGGGCTGGTGGAACTTGATGTACGCGGCCCGTCGTGGAACCGGGAACTCGACGCTTCGAATCAGTTCGCCGTCCTCGAGTGCCGTACCGTAGAAGCCGGTGAAGAAGGCTTCAGCCTTCAGGGATCGCCGCGAGGTGTGCACCGTCGCATCGAGCGCAAGCAGTGCCGACGGGTAGCAGGCGGCCGGGTCGTTGTTGGCGACCGACCCACCGATCGTGCCCATGTTGCGTACCTGAACATCGCCGATTCCAGCGGCGAGCGCGGCCAGAGCGGGAATCCGCTCTCGCACCCGCGCCGATGCGGCGACCTCGGCGTGCCGGGCCATGGCGCCGATCACGAGGCTGCTCGCACGGTCTTCGATGCCGCGCAGCTCGGCAATCCCGCCCAGATCGACCAGGCGATCGCTCTGTGACATGCGCAACTTCATCGCCCCGAGCAGGGTCTGCCCGCCCGCCAACGCCCGGGCCGAGCCCTCACTCAAGCGAGCGCAGGCCTCATCCAGGGATCCCGCGCGCAGGTACTCGAATGCATACATCGGATCAGGCCCCCCGTCCGGCCGTCGGCTGAAGCATCTCTGCGGCCTGCTGGACCGCCTTGATGATGTTTTGGTAACCCGTGCACCGGCACAGGTTGCCCTCAAGCGCTTCCCGGATCTCGGCTTCGTCGGGCGAGGGGCTGCGCGAGAGGAGGTCAACCGTGGTCATGATCATGCCCGGCGTACAGAAACCGCATTGGAGGCCATGCTGCTCGCTGAACGCCTGCTGAACAGGATGCAGCGGGCTGTCCGGGTCGCTCAGGCCCTCGATGGTCAGGACGCTGCAGCCCTGCGCCTGAGCCGCCAGAATCGAGCAGGATTTGATCGCTCGTCCATCGAGGTGAACGGTACAGGCACCGCATTGCGCCGTGTCGCAACCCTGATGGGTGCCCGTCAGGCCGATGTGCTCACGGAGCAACTGCACCAGAAGTGTTCGGGCGTCCACGTCTGCGGTGACGGCCTTGCCATTGATGGAAAGTGAAATGCTGGGCATCCTGTCGGACCTGAAAGGGAGGGTGGCGGTAACTGAAGCCTGGACCGTCTCGAGGAAGCGCTCGGTCCGCTGCGATAATACCCGCAGAATGATCCGCACCCACCCATCCCCTATGTACGGCGAGGCGACTCGCCGGCCACCTCCCCCGGCGCGGCCCGTGCCCTGGCACCGCCGTGCGGGTTTCGAGTGGTTGCAATTTCTTGTCCTGGCCGCCGCGCTCGCCTGGCTTGCGGTGGCCGGTGCCCGCGACATGGGCTATCAGTGGAAGTGGGATCAGGTCCCCAGATACCTGTTTCGGGTGATTGATGGCGAATTCATCGCGGGTCCGCTGTTGCGGGGCCTATTGGTGACACTCGACCTATGCTGGCAAGCCGGATTGCTGGCCCTGGCGCTGGGGGTGCTGACCGTCCTGTTGCGGCATGCGGATTCGCGGATCGGACCCGTGCTTGCGGGCGTTTACGTGGAATCGATCCGCAACACGCCCTTGCTGGTTCAGGTGCTGGTGTTCTATTTCATCGTTGCGGCCGTGCTCGACATCTCGCGCATGAGTGCCGGCGTTTGGGCGCTTGCGCTCTACGAGGGCGCTTTTGTCGCCGAGATCATTCGCGGCGGTCTCCAGGCTGTGCCCCGCAGTCAGCGCGAGGCGGGGTTGAGCCTCGGGTTTCGGCGTGTCGACCTGATGCGCGATATCGTGCTCCCTCAGGCGCTGCCGCCCATGCTGCCGCCACTGGCAGGCGTACTCGTCAATCTGGTGAAGCACTCTGCGATTGTCAGCGTGATTGCCGTTTTCGATCTGACCACCGAGGCGCGGACGATCGTCGCCGACACCTTCATGGCATTCGAGATCTGGCTCGTTACGGCCTTGCTCTATCTCTTCGTCACCGTTACCTTGTCCCTCGTGGTGTCGGCGCTGGAGCGGCGTTACGCGCGCGCCCGGATGGTGCGTTGAGCACGTCCCCGGATCCGAGCAGCCCGCAGGCTGCGATACCATTCGCCCCTCGTGTCAACCTATCGATTCG
>JBIKTA010000027.1:0-11552 GCA_044348315.1 Burkholderiaceae bacterium
GCGAGCGCTTTCTTGCTTCCGAGATGATCCGGGAAAAGCTCTTCCGACAATTGGGCGACGAGCTTCCTTATCAGAGCACGGTCGAGATCGAGCGCTTCGAAGAGGTCAAGGGACTACGCCGCATCTTTGCGGCCATCCTCGTCCAGCGCGAGCCCCAGAAGGCGATCGTTGTAGGGCAGGGCGGTGAGCGCATCCGCCAGCTGTCGATGGAGGCTCGCAAGGACCTGGAACGGCTTTTCGACTCGCGGGTGTACCTGGAGTTGTTCGTCAAGGTGGAGTCGGGCTGGGCGGACTCCGAGTCAAGCCTGCGCGCACATGGCTACGAGTAGGCGGTTTCGCTCGAGCGCTTTCCTGCTGCACGCACTGGCCTACCGCGAGACCAGCCTGATCTGCGAGCTGATCACCCGTGATTACGGGAGGGTCGCCACCGTCGCCAAGGGCGCCAAGCGTCCTCACTCGGCGCTGCGTGCGATCCTGCTGCAGTTTCAGCCCTTCGTGGCGACCTGGAGCGGTTCGGGGGAGTTGCACACGCTCATCGCTGCGGAGTGGTCGGGCGGACTGGCAAGCCCCTCTGGCGACGCCTTGCTGTGCGCGTTCTACCTGAATGAATTGATGCTCAAGCTGCTGCCTCGGGAGGATCCGTACCCCCAGCTTTTTGATGCTTATCAGGACGCTCTTCATGAGCTCTGCGACGGGGCCTCGCTCGAGGAGACGCTGCGTCGATTTGAGTGGGTGCTGCTGAGGGAGACCGGACATGCGCCGCCACTTGACACCGACACCGAAGGTGCTCCCATTCTCAGGGATGGTCGTTACCAATGGCAGCCCGCAGCGGGTTTTACCGCGGCCGAGCCGGGCGCAGAGCCGGTCATCTCCGGGCAGACGCTGATCGAGTTGGCACAGGGCCAGTTGACCAGCACTGTGGCGCGGGCCCAGGCAAAATATCTCGCGCGCGCGATTCTTGCGCATGAACTCGAAGGCGCGCCGCTGCGCACCCGCCAGATTCTCATCGACCTGCACAAAATTTGAGACCCTCATGATCGAACTTGGTGTCAACATCGACCACGTCGCCACGATTCGCCAAGCGCGGCGCACCCACGAGCCGGATCCGGTCTGGGCGGCCGTCGAAGCCCACCTCGGCGGAGCGGACGGCATCACCGTGCATTTACGCGAGGACCGGCGTCACATACAGGACGCAGACCTCGCAAGACTTGCCGAACTCACCCACATCAAGCTCAATCTCGAAATGGCCGCGACCGATGAAATGGTGGCGATCGCCCTCGCGATGCGTCCCCAGATGGCGATGCTGGTGCCCGAGGGCCGCAATGAGATCACGACCGAGGGGGGGCTTGACATCGTGTCGCAGGAGGCGCGGTTGCGCGGGGTGATTGGGCGACTGGCCGATGCCGGCATCATGACCAGCGTGTTCATCGATGCCGATCCGGCGCAGATCGATGGGGCGGCGCGGATTGGTGCGCGGGTCTGCGAGGTCCACACCGGGCCGTACGCGCACGTCTTCCATCACGACGGGCGTGATCCCGAGGCCCCGTCGGTGCGCGCCGAACTGGCCAGGATCCGCCGCGCTGGCGAGCAGATTCGAGCGGCCGGAATGCGTTTCAACGCCGGGCACGCGCTCAACTACGCGAATGTGCAGCCGATCGCAGCCTTGCCAGGTGTTCGCGAACTGCACATCGGGCATTCGATCGTATCGCGATCGGTTTTCATGGGCATGCGAGAGGCGGTACGTGAAATGAAGCGGCTGATGCGCGAGGCCGCGCTCGGTCGGGTGGCCTAGTTGCGAAACCGACCCGACCCGACTGTGCTCGATTACGGCCTCTCATCCGACTGGGATCTTCCGACATGATCTACGGTATCGGCAGCGATCTGCTCGCCATGCACCGCATCGATCGCTTGATCGAGCGCTGGGGCGAGCGGTTTCCGCGCCGCGTGCTTGGACCGGATGAACTGCTCGAATATCGGCGTCGCCACAGCAAGGGGGCGCACGGACCGGCTTACGCAGCCCGTTATCTCGCCAAACGGTTTGCGGCCAAGGAGGCCTACAGCAAGGCGCTGGGCCTGGGCCTTCGCGAACCGATGAGCCTGCTGTCGCTGCAGATTCTCAACGATCGGCGTGGCAAACCCATCGCGGTGCCGCGTAAAGCACTGGCGCCCTATGTGGAATCGCTGGGTCTGATCGCGCATGTCTCCCTGTCGGACGAGGCGGATACCGTTTTGGCCTTTGTGGTTCTGGAGAAAGTCGAGGCGAGATGAGCACGGGTCCCTTGTTGATTGATGTCGCCGGCCCGCGTCTGGATGCGGCGGACCGGGCGCGACTGCGCCGTCCACTGGTTGGCGGCGTGATTCTGTTCACCCGCAATTTCGAGAGCCGCAGACAGGTTACGGCGCTGATCCGTTCCATCCGGGCGGTGCGTGAGGCGCCGCTGCTCGTCACCGTCGATCACGAGGGTGGTCGTGTTCAGCGCTTTCGGGCGGGATTCAGCACGATCCCGCCCATGCGTGAGTTGGGCACCCTCTGGGATCGCGACCCCATCGCCGCCTGCAGCGAAGCGACACGTCTGGGCAAGTTGATCGCGGAGGAGTTGCGCGAGATCGACGTCGACATGAGTTTTACGCCCGTGCTCGATCTGGACCACGGTCGTTCGCAGGTGATTGGCCACCGCGCCTTTCACAGCGATCCTCGCGTGGTCACGTTGCTGGTTCAGGCCTTCACACACGGCTTGCTGATCGCTGGAATGGCGCATTGTGGCAAGCATTTCCCGGGGCATGGCTGGGTCGAAGCCGACTCGCATCACCTGTTGCCGGTGGACGAGCGGCCACTCGAATCGATCCTCGCGGCCGATGCCGCTCCCTATGGCTGGCTCCGTGAGTCACTGACTGCGGTCATGCCTGCGCACGTGCGCTACCCCCTGGTGGACGAGCAGCCCGCCGGGTTTTCGTCGGTGTGGCTGAGGGACGTGCTTCGCAAACGCTTGGGGTTCGAGGGCGTGATCGTGAGCGATGACCTGGCGATGGAGGGCGCAGTCGTCGCGGGCGATATCACGGCACGTGCGCGGGCTGCGCTCGGTGCGGGCTGCGACATGCTTTTGGTGTGCAACCGACCCGAACTGGTCGACGAGTTGCTCGAGCGGCTGCGCTGGCGAGCACCGGCGGGCTGGGCGCGCCGTGTCGCGCGTCTGTTTGGCCGCTGAGCGGTCGCGCCGCTAGCCTGTACCCCGGCACCATGTCAGAGCCGTTATTCGATTCACGCGAGATGGTGGCTTCCCTGCCGCATCGGCCGGGCGTCTACCGGATGATCGGCGTCGACGAGCAGCTGCTCTATGTGGGCAAGGCCCGCGACCTGCGCAAGCGCGTGGCGTCGTATTTCCAGAAGAATCACCCCAGTCCGCGCATTGCGCATATGGTGGAGCGCATCGTTCGCGTGGACGTCACCGTGACGTCCTCAGAGGCCGAGGCGCTGCTGCTCGAGAGCAATCTGATCAAGAGCGGCCGGCCCCGCTACAACATCGTTTTCCGGGATGACAAGAGCTACCCCTACCTGCGCCTGTCCGGACACCGCCATCCGAGGATGTCCTACTACCGTGGACCGGTGGATCGACGGCACCGCTATTTTGGACCGTTCCCGAGCGCATGGGCGGTCAAGGAAAGCATTCAGGTTCTGCAGAAGGTGTTTCGGATCCGCACCTGCGAGGATTCGGTGTATTCGAATCGCACGCGCCCCTGCCTGCTTCACCAGATCGGGCGCTGCAGCGCGCCCTGCGTGACTGCAGTGACCGATGAAGCCTATCGGCGCGATGTCGATTCGGCCGAGCGGTTTCTGAAGGGCGATCACCAGCAGGTGATGGGCGAGCTTGAGCAGGCGATGCAGGCGGCGTCCCAGGACTTGCGCTTCGAGGATGCTGCGGTACTGCGCGATCGGATCGCTGCGTTGTCGCGGGTCCTCAGTCAGCAAACGATGGAGGCTGGCAGCGAGGTGGACGCCGACATCATCGCGGTCGTGATCGGTTCCGGCCAGGCCTGCGTGAATCTCGCGATGGTCAGGGGAGGGCGCCATCTGGGCGACAAGGCGTTTTTCCCGACCGGTATCCTTGATGTCGGAGGCGAGTCGGGCGAGCGAGAGGTGTTCGAAGCCTTCCTGGCCCAGCATTACGAGGATTTGCCGGTGCCGCCTTTGATCATCAGCAGGCTGTCGGTCGAGGATGATGCGTTGCGAGATTGGTTGAAAGGCCGCGCGGCTCAGTCGCTCCAGTGGCTCCGCCAGCCCCAGGGCATGCGGCGACGCTGGCTCGATCAGGCGACCAGCAACGCCGAGTTCGCCCTGACTCGCCGTCTGGCCGAAGAAGGGTCGCAGCGTCAGCGCACGCGCAGCCTGGCGGAACTGCTGGGCATCGACTCTGACCGCGACCTGAGCGAGTTGCGGATCGAGTGTTTTGACATCAGCCATACCCAGGGTGAGGCGACGCAGGCGTCCTGTGTGGTCTATCAAGGCCATGCCCTGCAGTCGGCTCAATATCGGCGTTTCAACATCACCGACATCACGGGCGGGGATGACCCGGCTGCTATGCGGCAGGCGCTGCTCAGGCGATACCGCGGGTTGCAGGTTGGCGAGGGCGAATCACCCACCCAGTCGGCACGGGGAGAGTCGGTCGCACCCCCTTCCAGGGGGGCGACCCCGCGGCTGCCCGACATTGTGCTGATCGATGGAGGCCGCACCCAGGTCGAGGCTGCCCGCCAGGTGTTCGAGGAGTTGGGGCTCGATACCTCGGTGCTGCTCGGGGTCGCAAAGGGCGAGGGGCGCAAGGTGGGTTTGGAGAAGCTGGTCTTTGCCGATGAGCGTCCGGCGATCGAGCCCGGGCGAGAGTCGGCTGCGCTCATGCTGATCGCAGAGATCCGGGATGAGGCCCACCGATTTGCGATCACCGGTATGAGAGCCCGTCGGGCCAAGGCGCGGCAGGGGTCTTCGCTCGATGACATCGAGGGCATTGGACCCCGGCGCAAGGCAAGGCTGCTCGCCCGCTTTGGCGGCTTGCGTGGCATCATGGCGGCCAGCGTCGAAGAGCTTGCTTCAGTCGAAGGCATTTCCACAGTCCTGGCCGAAGAGCTCTATCGGCGACTCCGTTGATGATCGTTTGCGGGCAGGCAGGCTCAGCCGCAGCGGTCAGTACTCGCCCACGAGCCTTTGATCCTTGTCAAAAACAACGATGTTCTCCAGCCTGCCCAACCTCCTGACCTGGACCCGGGTCATCGCGATCCCCTTGCTGGTGGGTGTGTTTTACCTGCCGGTCGGCTCCGAAACCCAGAACCTCATTGCGACCGTCCTGTTCGTTGCCGCAGCATTGACCGACTGGCTGGACGGTTGGCTGGCCCGCAAGATGGGCCAGACCTCAGCGTTTGGCGCCTTCCTGGATCCGGTGGCCGACAAACTGATCGTCTGTGCGGCGCTGGTCATGCTTGTGCAGCTCGATCGTGTTGAGCCCGTCATCGCGGCGATCATCATTGGGCGTGAGATCACGATTTCGGCCTTGCGGGAGTGGATGGCGCACATGGGTGCTCGGGCAAGCGTGGCCGTGCATTCGATCGGCAAGTTCAAGACCATTGCTCAGCTGGTCGCGATTCCGCTGCTCCTGTTCGATGGCGCCCTGCCCGGTGGCGTCTCCGCCCGGCCTGCGGGGACCTGGCTGCTGTACATCGCGGCCGTCCTGACCGTCTGGTCGATGGTGTATTACCTCAAGCGCGCCTGGCCGTATCTGAACGGTGACGCCCGGGCAGACTGAGTGGCGGTCAGACTTGACGGGCGTATGACGATTGGCTATAGTAGCGGACTTGACTGATCGGTCGGCTGAGAGAGATGTTGCCGAGCTTTCAGGCTTGCGGGAGTAGCTCAGTTGGTAGAGCGCAACCTTGCCAAGGTTGAGGTCGCGAGTTCGAGACTCGTCTCCCGCTCCAGCTTTCAAAGGGAAGCGTTCGTGCTTCCCTTTTTCCTTTTGGTGCCGTCTGTTCCATCTGGTGCAGACCGGCCCGCCCCCGGCGGGGTGGCAGAGTGGTTATGCAGCGGCCTGCAAAGCCGTGGACGCCGGTTCGATTCCGACCCCCGCCTCCAGATACCGAGCAAGCGCAGCGCGTTGATCCAGCGACTCGCTCCTCAGCCCCGGTGGTGAAACCGGTAGACACAGCGGACTTAAAATCCGCCGCTTACTCGAAAGAGGGCGTGCCGGTTCGAGTCCGGCCCGGGGCACCAGATTGCGGATAGCGTGCGCGATCTGCTGGACCCAAACTCGGCTCTACCACTTCAGCGACGCAGCACTTGTCTGGCGCGCTTGCGGCCATCTTGGCCGACGCCGCCGAACACCAGGCGATCTCCCGTGAAGCGTTGCTGAAGCAGCTCGACCTTTCGTGAGTTTGCTTGTACACGTCGGGCTGAACATCCGCCGCTTATTCGAAAGAGGGCGTGCCGGTTCGAGTCTGGCTCGGAGCACCGCGATACCCCCGCCTATTACCCGCTTCACAAGCCAAGTTTCAGGCCGCTTCCGGATCGACACGCCATCAAGGCGCCTTCGGGTACTCGATCCTCACCATCTTGCTGCCCGGCAAAAAATCGAATGACAGTTTCAGGCCCGATCCCTGGGCGCGCGCCAGCATGTTGCGCAAGCCGCCGTGTGGACCCACCTGGAATGCACCGCGCCCGTCATCAAACACGCAAACCTCCGGGTGGCCGCGCGCGCCTGCGCCCACGGCCCGCACCGTGATCGTGCGCGGATCGCCATGACGGATGGCATTGGCTATCGCCTCCTGAATGATGCGCAGTGTTGCGATCGCCTGCTCGGGGCTCAGCATCGCGCTACCGATCTACTCATCGATTTCCCAACGCATCAGCGGCTCGGTTTCGCTCCAGTCCGAATAATGCGTGCGGATTTCGGCAAGCAGATCACCGAGATTCGCAGGGTCATTGCGTACAGTCTGCTGGATCAACTGCAGCTCACGCAACAGCTCGTCCATCCCATTGGTGATAGCCGGGTCGCTCCGATTTCGGCGGGCTCGAAACGCGAGTGCCACCAGCCGGCTGCCGACACCGTCGTGGAGGTTCCTCAGCAAACCCTCGCGACGCTGCGTTTCGCTCACGAGCTGGGTTTCGAGTTTGTTGCGCGCGAGATTCTCGCGCATCAGCAAAATCGTCACCACGACGAGCAAAATGGGCGAGCTGAACCGCTGAAACGAGTCGAACTCAGTCCCGATGAGGGAGAGCCGGTGCAGAAGGTCCAGCACTCCAGCGGTCAATGCCCCACCAAAGGTGATCAGGAGCGCCACGCCCACCTGTTCAGGCGCTCGAACGACGCGTGCCGCGAGCCATGCGAAGATCGCCAGCGCCACGAGCGCAATCAAGGAAAAGATCAATATCGCCACCGATAGCAGTTGCGCATCGGGTATCAGCCATGGCAATAACGCCACAGCGAGCGCCGGCCAGATTGCCCGTCCTTCGACCGAGCGGTCCTGCTGCCTCAGATAGGCGATGACGGGCAGGCAATAGAGCAGGTCGATCAGCATCAGCAGGCCGATGCTCAGCCTCGACCAGTTGGCCAGATCGATCGGGACGAGAACCACCTGGTTCATCGCGATCCGGATCGCGATCAGACAGCCCAGCACGCCCAGCAGGCGCGACACCCTCGCGGTCAGATGGGGGCCACGTCCGACAATCAGGGAAAAAGCTCCGGCGAGTGCAGCGGCCGCCGCGAGTGCGATCGGCCAGACCACTTCCGGCCACCACCGGGTGTCTCGAATCGCCAGGGCCGCCTCGGCTGGGGCAACCCACATCGCGCGCAGGCCGTTGGCGGCGGCCACGTTTCCGCTCGAGATGATTTCGACTCGGGTCTGACCGTCCTCGGCGGGTTGGAACATGAACCACTGGGGTTGGTAGCCTGTGTAGGGTACCGATGCGAGCCCCGGTGAGTGCTCGGAGGACCCTGCCGGCGAATGGAAGCCCCCGGGCGCAATCAGTTTCCCGTTCGGCGACAGACCGCTCAGAACGACCGCGTGGGGTGTGGCGGGCATTCCACTCAAGACGATTCGATAACGCCCCCATTGGCGGGTGTCTGCCCGTGGTCGCCAGCGATGGGGCAAGTCCACCACCGACCAATCGCAGATAGCGGCGGGGTCTGGCGATCCGGTCACGCTGAACTCGATACGCTCGATCGCTCTCGGCAGGCTGGCCTCAATGGGGTCAAGCGCCTCGCGGGCCGCAAGCGCCGGCGTAACCGAGCCCAACACGAAGGTTGCAATCAGACGGATCAATAACCTGAACGCGCATTCAGTCATGCAACAGTCCCATGCGGCGGGCCTCATAGACGGCCTCCGCGCGGGAGTTGACCATCAATTTGCGGTAGATCGTCTTGAGGTGGGTATTGACCGTATGAGGCGAGAGCGTCAACACCTGTGCGATCTCTGCGTAACGCAAGCCCTTGGAACACAGCCGCAGGATCTCGAACTCACGCTCTGACAGACTGACCGAGGGGTCGATCCGTAGCGTGGTCGCCCCTTGCGGACGCATCACCTCGATCAGATGGCGTGCAATCGAGGGGTGAGCGGCGAACCGCCGGACGATATGGTCTCGATCAAGCTGTCGATGCGCTGGGGCAGATCGGTCTTGAGCAGATAATCGGAGGCTCCGGCTCTGAGACTCTACAGAACCCGTTCCTTGTCTGCGAAGACGGTGATGACCAGCACTTCGCAACTCGGCTCGCGGCGCTTGATGTCGGCGATCAGTCGGATCCCGTCGCCGTCGGGTAGGCCGAGGTCGACGAGCGCCGCTTCGATTCGATTGTTATTGAGCACCTCGTGGGCTGCGGCAATGCTGGACGCGCCAAAGACCGCGCATCCACGGGCCGCACTGCGGCTGTCCTCGGCGAGCACCTCGAGGAGCATCCCATCATCCTCGACGATGAGAAGGCTGTTGATCGATCTCGACGGGGGCGGGGTGTCCAATTGCTGCAAGGGTGAGGGTCGGCGAGTGTGATCATCGGCGATGAGCGGGCCGGTGACCATCCCTGAAGTCAGGCAGACCAGGGCAAACAGCGATCATGCCCTGACCCCATGCGCGCTCCGCATGATCAGCACAACGCACCATCATCCCGAACCGATCCGCTCGCCGCAGCATGGGCCGCTCCATTACAATCGCGCGTCGTTCCTACTGATCCGCCTGGCGCGTAGTGCAGCGCGCGTGCCGGCCCACCCCTGACCGGAGCACGTTCCCGAAATGGTTCTCTACGCCTGCACGATCTTTATCAGCGCCTTTGTGCTTTTCATGGTCCAGCCCATCATGGCCAAGCAGATCCTCCCCTGGTTCGGGGGCTCCGCTGCCGTATGGACCACCTGCATGGTGTTCTTTCAGGTGGTGCTGCTCGTGGGCTATGCCTACGCAGACGCCAGCATCCGCTGGCTCCGCCCGCGGGCGCAGGCGGCGCTGCATATCGCTTTGCTGCTCGCCAGTCTGGCCGTCCTGCCGATCATTCCAGGCATGGGCTGGAAGCCACAGGGCGACGAGGAGCCGACCGGTCTCATTCTCGGGTTGCTGGTTGCGACGATTGGCTTGCCCTACCTCCTGCTCTCGACCACGGGTCCGCTGGTGCAGGCCTGGTTCGCCCGAAGCTTCCCGGCCGGCACCGTGTACCGGCTCTTTGCACTGTCCAATTTCGGCTCGCTGCTCGCGCTGATCGGCTATCCGTTCCTGGTCGAGCCCTGGATCACGACCCGGCTTCAGACCTGGCTCTGGAGCGGGGCCTACGTGGGCTTTGCCATCTGTTGTGCCGCGGCTGCTATTTACTCGCTGCGGGGCGCCGGAGGTGTTTCCAACCGCCTGGCCTCATCAGAGCGACGCGATGCCTTGCCTGATACTCAAGCGCCGTCTTGGGCTGAACTGCTGACCTGGCTGACCCTCTCGGGCCTTGGCTCGGGTCTGCTTCTAGCGGTGTCCAATCACATCACGCAGAACATCGCATCGGTCCCCTTCCTTTGGTTGCTTCCTCTGACCCTCTACCTGCTCACCTTTATCCTTTGCTTCGAAGGACGAGGCTGGTATGCGCGTCGTTTTTTCCTGGGGCCTCTTGCGGTGGCACTCGTCGCGATGTCCTGGGGGCTGTACGCTGACGGGCACGTCCTGGCCGTGTTGATCGAAATTCCCCTGTACTCAGCCGGCCTCTTCATCTGCTGCATGTTCTTGCATGGCGAGCTCGCGCGGATGCGGCCCTCGCCCCGATATCTGACCCGCTTCTACCTCATGATCTCGCTGGGCGGAGCGATCGGCGGGATGCTGGTCGGCATCGTCGCACCCAAAGTGTTCGACGGCTATTGGGAGATCGGAATCGGTCTGGTCATGACGGCCCTGGTGGGTGTCTGGGTCTTGAGGGACCTGTCCAAAATTGCCCAGATCGGAGCGCTGGTCGTGACCATCCTCTGCGGGGTATTTGTCAACCAATACATCGAATCGGGTAGCGAGGATCTGCTCCATCGAAGCCGGAATTTTTACGGAGTGCTGTCGATTCGCGATTCGGGCCCGGCAACCGATCCTGAGGCGACGCGCAATCTCACCCATGGCCAGATCCTGCACGGTCGCCAGTACCTCGCGCCGTCGCGGCAGGGCGAACCCACGACCTACTACGGCCCCAACAGCGGGATTGGTCTGGCGCTGCAGATCCGTGGTGAATCCGGTCCCGTGGCGGCGGGCGTGATCGGTCTTGGAACCGGAACCATGGCCGCCTGGGGGCGCCCAGGCGATCGCTACCGCTTCTACGACATCGATCCCGAGGTCATCGCGGTTGCCAAGGAAAAATTCACCTACCTGCGCGACAGCAAGGCAACAATCGAGACGGTCGTGGGCGACGCGCGCCTGCAACTCGAGCGCGAACCGGTCCAGCGCTTCGATGTGCTCGCGGTCGATGCGTTCTCGAGCGACTCGATCCCCGTGCACCTGGTGACTCGTGAGGCCTTGGCGGTGTACCTGCGGCATTTAAACGACACTGGGATCATCGTCTTTCACGTCACCAACCGATTCCTCGATCTGCCGCCGGTGGTGGACGATCTCGCCCGCGAGGCGGGGCTGAAGGCCTTGATGGTGTCGCACGATCCAGGGCCGGATGAGCCTTCGGCGATCAACCGCTCGGTCTGGATGCTGCTTACCCGAGACGAATCCCTGGCAAATCACCCGCTGTTGAAGGGGCGCGTTCAGCCGGTCCGGCGCATTCCGGGTTTGCAGACCTGGACCGACGATTTCAGCAGCCTGTTCAAGATCCTGAAGTGAACGTACCGGACGGAGCACAACCCATGATGAACCCTCAGCCCACCGATGTGGCTCAGTCCGTCAGTCTGGCCGAGGCAAGCGTCGTCAACCGGCGCGTGCCCGAGCGGTTCGAGATGCCAGAGCCGGAGTACCGCCTTGCCCGTCGACATGCGCTTGCAGGGCTGCTGCTCGGTCCGGTGGTGGCGACGTTCGGCTGCACGAGCGTCAACTATGGTGATGAACAATACCGATTGAAGTGGGCGACGGCGGG
>JBIKTA010000401.1:0-3480 GCA_044348315.1 Burkholderiaceae bacterium
TTGCACGTCTTCCGGGCGGAGCAGGTTCAAGCCCACGCCGATGACCACCCTTTCGATCAGCTCATCGGCCCCGGGCGAGCGACGTCGTTCGATGAGAATGCCCCCGCACTTGGCCTGATGACGCAGCAGGTCGTTGGGCCACTTGAGCGCGATCGAATCGGTGAGCGGGGCGAGCGTTTGGGCCACGGCCAGGCCCACGGCCAGACCCAGCGAAGGATCGATCCGGGCCGGGCCGGATTCGATCGCCACCGAAAAGCACAGGCTGCGGCCCGGTTCGGCGAGCCAACTGCGGCCGCGTCGACCGCGCCCCGTGGTCTGCTCGTGGGCGCACAACACGCGAGGCGCGCGCGGCTTCTCGCCAAAAGCTGCATCGAGCAGGGCCTGGTTGGTCGAATCGATCCGATCGAGGTACTCGATGGACAGGCCGTCCGGTGGAGCCTGGAGCCGGTCGCAGGCGAGGGCCGGTTCGCCCGGCGTTTTGTCGCGCGTTTCGATCTCCGTGGTCATTTCGAAATGATAGTCCTCCGGGAGTCGCGGCCGTTTATAATTCCAGGATGAGCAAATCCTTCTTCCAACGGCACATTTTCTTCTGCATCAACCAGCGCGATGGCGGCCGTGAGTGCTGCGCCGATTGCGGGTCCGAGGCGCTGGCTTCGTACGCCAAGGAGCAGGTCAAGGCATTGGGCTTGGCGGGTCCCGGCAAAGTCCGAGTCAATCGTGCGGGCTGTCTCGATCGCTGCTCGCTCGGTCCGGTCGCGGTCGTCTATCCCGATGCCGTCTGGTACCGGTTCGTGGACCGCGAGGATATCGATGAGATCGTCGAGTCTCACTTGCGTGATGGCCGCCCCGTCGATCGTCTGCGTATCGAATGAATGCGGGGACCCGATTCGAGCTGTTCGAGGGGCCTGCCGGCGCGATCGATACGGCGATTGACTGGCCATCGGGTCCGCTCAAGGGCATCGCGGTGGTGGCTCACCCCCATCCCCTCCAGGGCGGCACGCGTGACAACAAGGTGGCGCAGACGCTCGCGCGCGCCCTCGTTTCCCTGGGCCATGCAGTGTGGCGTCCCAATTTCCGCGGCGTCGGCCAGAGCGCGGGTGTCCATGATCAGGGCATCGGCGAGACCGAGGATCTGCTCGCCCTTATCGATACGATCCGTGCGGACCCGGCGCTGCCCGAGTCGGCCCGTTCAAACCTGATCCTGGCGGGTTTTTCCTTCGGCAGTTACGTGCAGACGCGGGTGGCCCGCGTGCTGCGCGAGCGTCATGTGTCGGTGGGGCCATTGGTCCTGATCGGTGCGGCAGTCGGGCGTTTCCCGGCCGAGCCCGTGCCCCCTGACACGTTGGTCATTCACGGCGAGGTCGACGATGTCGTGCCACTCGCGGCGGTCTTCGACTGGGCCCGGCCCCAGGAGCTGCCCGTCACCGTTTTGCCCGGCGCGGACCATTTTTTCCATCGTCGGCTTACGCAGGTCAAGCGGGTCGTGGTCGCACACCTCGCCATGTGGCAACACGAGCACGGTGTCGGTGTCGCGCCTGCCGCTTGAGCCGACCTGCCCATTGAGGAGATCGATGATGCTGCGGCTGATCGTGATGTTTCTTGCGGTGGGGTTCACCTCGATGACGCTCGCCCAGGTCAAGCCGCCCCCTGTGACGGCCCGGTCCTGGATCCTTCTGGACATGACCAGCGGCCAGGTCCTCGCGGAGCAGGATCCTGAGCGCAAGTCCGACCCCGCTTCGCTCACCAAGCTGATGACCGCCTACATCGCCTTCAATGCGATCCGCGACAAGCGGCTGGCGCTTGATCAGCGTCCGATGGTCTCTCAAAAGGCGTTCAAGGCGATCGGATCGAGGATGTTTGTCGAGCCGGCCCGGCCCGCAACCGTTGCGGAATTGCTTCGCGGCATGATCGTCCAGTCGGGCAATGATGCCTCGATCGTGCTGGCCGAGGCGCTCGCTGGCAGCGAAGAGTCCTTTGCCGACCTGATGAACCGCGAGGCTCAGCGCCTGGGCATGACCCAGTCCCGGTTTCGCAATTCCAATGGACTGCCGCACCCCGAGCACTATTCGACCGCGCGTGATCTGGCCATCCTGGCCTCGCGCCTGATCCTCGAGCACCCCGAGTTCTACAAGATCTATGCCGAGCGCGAGTTCACCTTCAACAAGATCCGCCAGCCCAATCGCAACCGCCTGCTCGGGATGGACCCGAGCGTGGATGGGATGAAGACCGGCTACACCGAAGCCGCCGGTTACTGCCTGATCGCATCGGCGCAGCGGGAGCAGCCCGGCGGTGGTTTTCAGCGCCGCTTGCTGACGGTGGTGCTTGGGGCGCCCAGCGATGCGGTCCGCATGACCGAGTCGCAGCGACTGCTGAATTATGGCTATCAAAATTTCGAGGCGGTGCGAGCCTATTCCGCAGGACAGCAGGTGGGCGACTACCCGGTCTGGAAAGGGCGTTCCGAGAAAGTGACCGGCACCCTGGATCAGTCCCTTTTTGTGACGGTTGCGCGGGGTCAGGCTGGCAGCATCAAAGGCGATATCGAACGTATCGAACCGCTCCTGGCGCCCATCCAGGCCGGGCAGAGGATCGGCACGCTGCGGGTCCGGCTCGGCGACAAGGTGCTCGCAGAGCGCGCGGTGCTGGCCCAGGCTGCGGTTGACGAAGCGGGCCTGGTCGGGCGGCTCTGGGATACCCTCAGACTTAAATTTTCAAGGTGATCGTGATGAGCGACGCGCAGACTGTCTACCTCAATGGGGCCTTTTTGCCCATCGAAGAAGCCCACATCCCGGTCCTCGATCGGGGCTTCATTTTTGGTGACGGCATTTATGAAGTCGTGCCGGTCTATGGCCGCCGACCGTTTCGCCTGCCGCACCATCTGCGGCGCCTGGCCCGCAGCCTGGCCGCAATCGGGATCGACAATCCGCTGGATGACGCCGGCTGGCGTGAACTCGTCGCCGGGCTGGTGAGCCGCCATCCCTGGCCCGACCAGTTCATCTACATGCAGGTCACCCGTGGCGTTGCGCGTCGCGATCACGCTTTTCCCAAGGGCGCGACACCCACGGTGTTCGCGATGGCGAGTCCCTTCGTCGCTCTGGCGCCCGAACTGCGCGAGCAGGGCTTGTCGGTGATCACCCGGGCCGATGACCGCTGGCTGCATTGCGACATCAAGTCGATCTCGCTCCTGGGTAATGTGCTGGCCAAGCAGGAGGCGGTCGAGGCCGGCGCGGCCGAGAGCGTGATGTTCCGTGACGGCATGCTCACCGAGGGCGCCTCGAGCAATATCTGGGTGGTGCGCGATGGCCGTGTGCTCGGTGCACCGATGGATCATCTCGTGCTCGAGGGCATACGGGTGGAGCTCATCGGCGAGCTCTGCGAGGCGCAGGGCATTGCCTGGGAACTGCGCCGGATCACCCGCGAGGAGGTGTTTGCTGCAGATGAGTTGATGCTCACTTCAGCGACCCGCGAGATCCTGCCGATCAC
>JBIKTA010000403.1:0-3469 GCA_044348315.1 Burkholderiaceae bacterium
CGCTGCTCGTGCAGGCATAGACCTCAGCACCGACCATCTTGGCAAATTGCAGGCATGAAACGCCTACGCCGCCGGAGGCACCGAGGATCAGCACCTTCTCGCCGGCCTTGAGATGACCCCGGGTGAACAGCATCCGGTGCGAAGTGCCGTAAGCGATTGGAAGCGAGGCGGCCTCGATAAAGGAAACCGCGTCGGGCACTTTGATCAGTTGCCGCTGGTCCACCGAGATAAATTCGCAGAGCCCGCCATTGCCGTGCTCACCCAGCACGCCGCCGCCCGGGAATCGGGGAAACAGCACGACCCGCTTGCCGACCCAGGACGCGTCCACGCCCTCACCCACCTCGCGAACGATTCCGGCAACGTCCCCGCCCGGGATCCGCGGCATCTTGGTGGGGAGATCCGGCATGCCCTGCAGCACGAACACATCCATGTAGTTCAGGCCACAGGCCTTGATCTCGACCACCGCGTGGCCAGCCTCCGCCCGGGGGACTGGCCAGCGGTCCAGCTTCATCTGTTCGATTCCGCCATGCTGCTGAATGGCGACGACTCGCATTGTGCTCGTCATGGGACTTTCACATTGAAGGGTTGAAGGGTGGCCGCTCAGCGCAGCCCTTTGACTGCCGCATTCTAGAAACCGCCCGATCACGCTGCAAATCGTTAATTTTTGATGATTGATCGGAATAGGTGATTAAACGACCCGCTGGGCTTTTATCGTCCAAAACGATCAATCGACAAAAATTTCCTGTTTGTTTCGCGCAAGTGCGTCCTCCTAGAATGCCCGTATCCTGTCGTCAAACGACGGAAATCACGACTTTAGAAAGGGGCACTCCCCATGACGACCATACCCGTGACCTGGTACGACATCGTCGTTCAGGTTCTGAAGCGGCACCAGGTCAAGCTGGTCGCCTATGTTCCCGACAATGTCCTCGCGCCCCTAATTCGGGCCGTCGAGGCCGACCCCTTCTTCACGGTGCTGACGCCGGCGCGCGAAGAGGAAGCCGTGGGGATCGTGACCGGCGCCTACCTCGGAGGCCTGCGCGGGATCGTCCTGATGCAGACCAGCGGGTTCGCCACCCTCCCCAATGTGCTGGCCTCCCTGGCCATGCCCTATCGGATCCCGCTCCTGATGATGATCTCGGAGCGCGGGACGCTCGGCGACCACCAACTGGGGCAGGTGATGGTCTGCCGGACGATGCGGCCCATCCTCGACAGCATGGGTATCGAGCACCATGGCATAGAGCGACTGGACGATGTGGAATTCATCGTCGACCGGATGATTCAGCAGGCCTTCTCGACCCAGGCTGCGGCGGCGATGATCCTGTCGCCGCTGCTCACCAAGAAAAGCACGGCCGATTCGGCCGCATGAAGGAGCGCGACATGCAACACGCTTCCCCCACCGCTCGCGGGCAGGCCAAGGTCATGAACCGCTTCGATCTCACCCGGCGGCTCGTCTCCAAGCTGCACAACCAGGAGGCTGTGATCGGCGGTGTCGGTTACAACAACTTCGACCTCTGGGCATCGGGCCAGCGACCGGAGAATTTTTACATGCTGGGCAGCATGGGCCTGGCCGCGCCGATCGCACTCGGCGTCGCGATGGCCCAGCCCCAACGCCGCGTCTTTGCGCTTGAGGGTGACGGCTCGATCCTGATGCAATTGGGCGCGCTGGGCAGCATCGCGGCGTCCGGGCTCGCCAACCTCTGTGTCGTCATCTTCGACAACGGTGTCTACGCGATCACGGGCAAGCAGGCCACGCTCACCGGATCGACGGTCGATATCGTGGAGGTGGCGCGAGGCTGCGGGATCGTTCGGAGCGGCTGGGCAAGGGACGAGGCGGATTTCGAGGCGCGGGTCGACGAGGTCCTGCACGGCGAGGGCCCTACCCTGATCGCGGCTCGAATCGATGATCAAAAGGCGGTCGCAACCACTGACCGCGACCCGACCCGCATCCGACAGCGCTTCATGGACGCGCTTTCGGGTCGCAGCTGAGGAAGCGTTCGCCATGACTCCGATCCTGATTGCCGGGCAATGGGTTGCGGGTGAGTCCACCCAGACCCTCCATGACAAATACGACCAACAGCCGTATGCCGAGATGGCGGTGGCCTCGGCCGCGCAGGTCGATGCGGCCATTGCCTCTGCACAGGCGGCGGTCGAAGGGTCCCGCATCCCCCCTTATCGGCGCTACGAGATCCTGATGGAGGCGGCGCGCCTGCTCGAAGCTCGCAGCCCCGCCCTGCGCGAGCTGATGCGTCACGAGGCGGGGTTCACGATCGCTGACGCTGACAACGAAATCCGCCGCTGCATCCAGACCCTTCAGTTGAGCGCTGAGGAAGCCAAGCGGCTGAACGGCGAGCTGATTCCAATGGAGGCTGCGGCCGGAATGAAGGACCGTCTCGGGTTCACCATTCGGGTACCGCGCGGCGTGGTCTGCTGCATCACGCCCTTCAATTCGCCGCTCAATACCGTTGCCCACAAGATCGCCCCGGCGCTCGCTGGCGGCAACGCGGTGGTCCTCAAGCCCGCCAATCTGACGCCTGTCACCGCGGTCGAGCTGTGTCGCGCCATCCTCGATGCGGGTCTACCGCCCGAACTCCTCCAGTTGGTGAACGGCCCGGGCGGGCGAGTGGGGCGGCAACTGCTCGATGACCCGCGCATCGCCTACTACGCTTTCACCGGCAGCACGCGCGTCGGAAAAGAGATTCAGCAGGCTGCGGGGCTGCGGGGCGTGCAGCTCGAGCTGGGCAGCATCGCGAGCACCATCGTTTGCCACGACGCCGACATCGCGATGGCGATCCCCAAGATCATCAACGCAGGCTTTCGCAAGGCCGGCCAGGTTTGCACCTCTGTTCAACGGCTCTTCGTCGACCGCCGTATCGCCGATGACTTCACCACGCGCTTCGTGGCCGCCACCCGGGCGATCCGGGTCGGCGATCCCGCGGATCCCGCCACCCTGATCGGTCCGATGATCAGCCGGGAGGCGGCCGAGCGGGCAATGGCATGGGTCGAGGAGGCCGTGGCGGGTGGTGCCGAGCTGCTCGCGGGCGGTCGGCTGGACGGTCTGGTGATGCAGCCCACGATTCTGCGCAATGTTGCCGAGAGCATGCGCGTGTACTGCCAGGAGGTGTTTGCACCAGTCGTCTGCCTGGTCGAATACGAAGACCTCCACGATGCCATCCGGCGCGCCAATGACAGTCCCTACGGACTGGCCGCAGGCCTTTTCACGCGGGACCTCTCCACTGCGCTGCGCACGGCACGCCAGATGAATTTCGGCGGCGTCCACATCAACGAAGCCTCGAGCGCGCGCGTCGATGTGATGCCCTTCGGTGGCGTGAAGGACAGCGGCTTCGGCCGCGAGGGTCCTGCATACGCGATTCGGGAGATGACCGAAGAGCGCCTGATCACGATCGCGTATTGAAACCGATTCCAATGTCCGTACTGACTCCAAACACGCTCAGAATTGCCGTCGACATCG
>JBIKTA010000402.1:0-3469 GCA_044348315.1 Burkholderiaceae bacterium
AAAGAGCCATGGCTTGCGATTCATTCCCCTGGAGGTCCCCTTTCCGACCTCGATTCAGCCACGCATCCAGCCCAGCGGAGGCGGGCGCGCGCTGGTCGAAGCGCTCGCGGCGTCGTTCGAGCGCTTGGGCGGAACCATCCTGTACGAGACTGCAGCGCAGTCGTTGCGGGTGGAAGGCGGTCGGGTGGTTGGTGTTGAGGCAGTCGGCCCCGGCAATCGCCCTGTCACCCTGCGCGGCCGCTCTGTGATTCTGGCCTGCGGAGGTTTTCAGGGCAATGCCGAGATGATGAATCGCTATATCGGGCCGCGCGCCTTGTATTTGAAGATGATGTCCAACGGCTGTCACTTCAACAAAGGTGAAGGTATTCAAATGGCGCTGGCGATCGGCGCCGCACCGTGTGGTGACTTCGGCAGTTGGCATGCCTCACCGATGGATCCGCGCTCGGCGCGTGCCGGTGCCTCCATGTATGTGTATCCCTATGGCATCCTGGTCAACCAGCACGGCAGCCGCTTTGTTGACGAGGGACCCGGCCATACCGATGAGACTTATGAGGGTCTTACGCGTGAGATTTTTGCGCAGCCGCGCGGGATGGCCTGGGTGATTCTCGATGGGCGGCTGTCCGACGTGCCCAACCTCGCGGTGGCCATTCGGACCGAACAGCCCCCCATCGAGGCTGATTCGATCGAAGGGCTTGCTGGACGCCTGGGCATTCCCGCAGAGTTGCTGACGGCTACGGTTGATGGGTACAACCGCGCGTGTCCGCCTGAGGACGGTTTTGATCCCCGCGCCCTCGACGGTCTGGCGACCCGCGGCATTTGGCCCAGGAAGAGCCATTGGGCCCGCCCGATCGATCGTCCCCCTTTTCGGGCTTATCCCATCGTGTCTTCCATCGTTTTTACCTTCGGTGGCCTGAAGACCACTCCCCGAGCCGAGGTGGTGAATCAGCAGGGGGACCCGATACCAGGCCTCTTTGCGGTGGGTGAAACGCAGGGGCTGTATTACGGGCATTACACCGGAGCGACCTCGGTACTCAAGGGTGCCGTGTTTGGCCGGATCGCGGGCCGGGAGGCGGCGCGCATCGCTGCCATGAACTGAACACACTGACATCAAAACTTCAAAGGGGGACTTATGCGAATCAGGACGTCGACCTTCCTCGCGGCTTTTCTGGGTGCAGCCGGAATGCTCGCCGCTTCACCGGCGCTGGCTCAGGCTTATCCCGCCAAACCTGTGCGATTGGTGGTGGGTTTCACCGCGGGTGGTGCGAGCGACATCATGGGCCGCGCGATCGCTGCCCGGCTGACCGAGCAGATGGGCCAGTCGGTAATCGTCGAAAACCGTCCGGGGGCGGCGAGCAACATCGGCGCCGACCACGTCGCCAAGGCGGCGCCTGACGGCTACACCATTCTCCTTGGCACGATCTCGCTCTCGATCAATCCGTCGCTTTACAAAAATCTCACCTACAACGCCCGCACCGATCTGTTGCCGATCAGTCTGATTGCATCGACTCCGTTCATGCTGGTCGTGCATCCCTCGTCGCCGATCAAATCGGTTTCGGATTTGATTGCAGCGGCCAAGTCCGCCAAGGAGCCGTTGCAGTATGCAACCGCTGGGTCGGGCTCAGGCTCGCACCTCTTCATGGAATATTTCAGCAGCCTTGCTGGGATCAAGTTGCAGGCGATTCCGTACAAGGGCACCTCGCCCGCAATGACCGATGTGATTGGTGGTCGGGTTCCGCTGACCTTCGATAACGTGATCACGACTGGGCCGCTCTCCGGCAGCGGCAAATTGAGGGGGCTGGCGGTCAGCACCACGACGCGTGCATCGATTGCGCCCAACATCCCGACCATGGTCGAGGCGGGTGTGCCGGGCTTTGATGCTCAGGCTTGGTTCGGGCTCTTTGCCCCCGCGGGTACGCCTGCCGCGATCGTTGGCCGGCTCGAGGCGGAGACCATCAAGGCTTTGCGCGATCAAAAGGTTCAGGAGGCGTTTCGTACGAATGGCGCTGAGCCAGCGGGCACGACGGCCGCGCATTTTGGAGCCTTTTTCACAAACGAAATCGAAAAGTGGGCAAAGGTGGTGGCGTCGGCTCAGGTCAAGCTCGATTGAGCGCCCCGCGATGACCAGGCTATCGGGACGGCGCGCAATACTCACCGGCGCGGCCGGTGGCCTGGGACGAGCGATCGCGTCGCGTTTCGCCGCCGAGGGCGCTGACCTGTGTCTGGTCGATTTGATCGATGCAGCCGAGGTTGGCGAACAGGTACGTCTGGCGGGGCGGCGAGCCATCATCGAGCAGGCTGATGTCGCAGACAGTGCTTCGGTTCAGTCCGTTGTCGCCCGCGTGACGGCCGAATGGGGCGGAGTCGACATTCTTGTCAATCTCGCGGGCGTGGGCTCGCACGGCGCATCTGAAGATGTGACCGAGGACGAGTGGCATCGTGTGCTGCGATGCAATCTCACGAGCGTGTTCATCTGCTGTCAGGCTGTGCTGCCGGGCATGCGCCGCCAGGCTTACGGGCGGATTGTCAATATCGGATCCCTGCTCGCGAAAAACGGCGGCAATCCCCGACCATGGCTTGATGAGGCGGAGCAAAAACGGGCGGGCAATCTGGCCTACGGTGCATCGAAGGCGGGTGTACATGCGCTGACGCTCTTTCTGGCCAAGGAAAATGCTCACCGTGGCATCACGGTCAATGCGCTGGCGCCGGGCCCCATCGGGTCCAACCCGAGGTTGCTCACTGTGTTCCCGGACAGCCTCAAAAGCCAGATCCCGGTGGGGCGCCTGGGCCGGCCCGACGAAGTGGCCGATGCGGTCGCTTTCCTTGCCGGTGATCAGGCCGGATTCATCACCGGCGAGATCCTCGACATCAACGGTGGCAGTTGGTGTGACTGAGGTGGTGCTCAACGGCCAGGGGCGCCCGAGCGCAGCGCCCGGGCATGAGCGTCGAACCCGCCCTGAGCCTGCCAGGCATCAAAGCCGCCCTGAAGGATCCGTACATTTTCCCAGCCCGCGACCCGCAGGGCAAAGGCTGCCTGGGCCGATAGCGATCCGGTGTTGCAATAGAGGAGCACCATGCCCTCCTTGCGAATGCTGTTGCGACGGGCAAGCACCTGTCGCCATTCGATATTGATCGCGCCGGGGATGTGCCCTTTGGAAAACTGCTTGGGATCGCGTGCATCGATCACCTGTATCCTGGGCCAGTCTTCCTTTGGAATCTGCTCGACAAAGATGACGCCGCCGCCATAGTCGACAAACTCCAGATAGCCCTCCATTTCGTCAATTGCGGCCGCTTTGCTGTCGGCCCAGCAGACTGGAGAGAGCGCCAGTGTCAGGACGGTCAGGCCCACCAGGCGGGTCATTTCGAGTTTCATTGCCGCACCCCCGTTGCGATCATGATGAAGGTGCCGGCCGGTTTCCGATAGCCGAATGGAAAGGGCGGTGTTTCGGACGCGATCTGATGCTGGACGAAC
>JBIKTA010000404.1:0-3447 GCA_044348315.1 Burkholderiaceae bacterium
GTCCGTCGACGGCTATTTCGATGCCGACCGTGGTCTGATCCTGCTCGATGCGATCAAGCCCACGGCGGGTGTGGTCAACCTCACCGGTCAGATCGTGAGCACCGGCGCGGGCCGCATTCGCGTGGCAAGCGGCTACGCAGCGGTCAACATCGTCAACCGCAGCGACTACAAGCTCGCAGTCGACGAGATCGATGCCTCGGAAAATCGTGTGGGCCGGATCTCGATCACCGACTCTGCCATGCTCAGGCGCGAGGCTTTCACCGTGCAGGATGGTCGGGTCGATCGCCGCGTCTACCAGGGGGTACTGACGACCGAAGACGGGCTCAGTTCGATCGTCTACAACGAAAACACGGGCGAGGCACGAACCGGAATCGATCCTGGCGATGCTTCGCTCGCCTATCAGCCGGTCGAGGATCGCTTTTACCTTTGGACGGCGGGTCAGGCCAAGACGCGGACCACGGTCAAGATCTACGAGCAACGCAGCTTCAATCTCATCGGCTGGGACTGGGACTGGCTCTCGCCCGATACCGAGGCGAAGTTCACCGACACCAAGTTCACTGACGGATCGCCCTTGCGCGAGTCGGAGGTGCTGGTGGTCGCGGGCGGCCCCAACTCGGCCGGCCTCGACGGCAACGAATTGCTTCTGGTGCAGTACGAGCAGCGTGCCAATCCCCAGGTCGAACTGATCAAGGACATCTCGCTGGTACGTGATGTCTTCAACAACGCGCTCTACCGATGGGTGGGCGACACTGCCAAGGTCGCCTTCCCCGTCGTCGATTTCAGCAACACGGACAGGTGGGCCAAGGTGGCCGACCTGACCGGCGGCGTGCGCAAGCTCGACAGCGAGAAAGTGGCCGACTCGAAGCAGCCCGGCTCGGCCTATGCGGGCACGACCGACAACCCGACGCGCTTCCACTATGTCTGGGAGTCGACCGACAGCAACAAGGTCCAGTATGCGGGCGCTGACTGGAAGCCCGCCAAGAAGGACAACCGCTACGACAGCGACTTCGCCAACGAAGAGATCACCTCCGACCCGCCGGTCACCACCGGTGGCGGCTGGCTCCGTGAAAAGGTCGTCACCACCAAGACCACGACCACGACCGGTCTCAAGGATTTTTACACTTACGCGCTGAGGGCCGACAACCCGATCGCGATCCAGCCCATGCTGGGCGCGGAGCGGCAGACGATCAACATCGATTCGGCAGCCGGCATGGTGTTGCGCGGCTCGATCGCCTACGGCAACGCCCGAAACCCCGAGACCAACTACGACAGCTTTGCCCCGATTTCGCTCTCGGCCGACGCGCTCGAGATCACCGGCGAGGTCGTGTTCTCGGGTGCGGTGCCGGACATCAAGACCAACAGCGATGTCACCATCCGGGTGAAGGACCCGCGGGGCATGCTGAACATCGTCGCAGCCGGCGATGTCAGGATCGAGCAGATCGACAATCCGCGCAAGGCGAGTGCGGTCAAGATCGGTCAGGTGCTCGCGGCCAGCTATTCGTTCCGCGGACAGGTGCTGAGCGCGGGCGAGCTCGCTCAGGTGCTCGCGGGCAGCTATGTCGATCCGGCCTCGAGTCCCGGCGCGCCGGTCGTTGTCAATTTCAATGATCTGGTCGTTGACGTCGGCCATGATGTGACCGTGATCGCGACCGACGGCATTCAGGAGGGTCAGCCGGGTCAGTCGCGTATCGTTGCCGACCGGATCCAGCTCGACGCGGGTGAGGGTCTCCTGCTCATGCGGGTCGACAGCGATGTTTCAGGGCAGGGCCGGGGCGGAGTCGCGGCTCGCGCTGATGGCACGATCTCCCTGATCGAGGCCGAGGGTGACCTTCGCCTGATCCTGCCCGATGCCTGGGACGATCCTGTTGCGTCGATCGACGCGGCGACCGTGACCGTCGATGATGCGACCGACGAGACGACGGTGGTCCTGCAGGATGTCAAGCTCGAGGCCGCGCGCGGTGCGATTCTGGACGCGGCCTTCGAGCGCTTCACCCCTGATCCCGAGCAGATGGCGGAGCTGATTGCGGCCGGCCAGTTCGATGACGAGGCGGCTGCTGCCGCGGGCTTTGGCAGTGTGGCCGAGCTTCAGGCTCGCGCCCGCTATCCGCTGGCACCCGACATCATGGCGCGACTCCTGCCGCATGCCGGGGTGGCCGCAGGCGGCGCCGGCGATGCGTCCGAGACGCTCAATATCCGCGCGGCCAATCTGTCCCTGGTCTCGCGTGCCGGGGCGCTGTCGGGCCCCCCGGTGACCTCGGTCCTTGACGCCCCGACTACACTGCTCGCGCAGTTCAACCCCGTGGGCGAGCGCGACGGTCTTGCGCCGCTCGCAGGCAGTGTGCTGAAAAACGGGTTCGCCGTTTCGGATCTGTCCCAGACCTGGCAAAACCTCAATGAGCCCGAGGCGCCGGAGGCGGGCGCCGAAGGTCCGGTCAATACAAACCTGCTGCCTGCCTTCGCCGCATCGGTCTCGACCGAACCCGATCCCGAGCGTTTCGTGGGCTTCGAGCTCCGGCCCGATTCGGGCAAGGTCCTGCGGCTGGATGAGATCACGGTCAGCACCCGCCACTACGGTGTGGGTGCTCGCCATGCGGGGATTGCGACCAGCGTGGATGGCTTTGCCTCGATCCGGGTGATCGATCTCGACACGGTGGCAAGCGATGAACTCTGGCGATTCGATCTCGAGGGCCTGCGCATCAGCGCGCCCACCGAGATCCGGCTCTACGCGTGGGGGATGCCGACCGAAGCCATCGACCCGACCACGGGTGAAGTCGTCCCCATCGCCGATCTGCAGTGGGAGGACATCACCTCCACCGCGCTGGGCGGTTCGGGCGTGCAGGTGCTCGGAGCCGTCCTCGATGCCCCGTTGCTTCTCGGGTCCTGGGATCCCGTGGGCGAGCAGATCGCCGATCAGGCACTCGAGGGGAGGGCGGGCTCGGCAGCGGTCTCGGTATCGCCCCTTGCACGCACCGGCCTTTCGGAGGGCATGGGCAATACCGATACCCTCCCCCTGTTTGATGCCGTGACGGACGAGACGATCAATCGCGATCGCTACGCGAGCTTCACGGTCAGCCCGATGGCCTCCCAGGATGGCGAGCGGGTGCTGAAGCTCACCTCGCTGGAGGTCTCCACGGTCAATTACACCGCGGACGGCGGCGCGCGCTACGCGGCGATCGCGACCAGCCTTGACGGATTCGATCGGCTCCAGGTGATCGAACTGGACCCGGCCGCGTCGAGCGGGGTTTGGGTTTTCGACCTGGGCCTGCTCGAGGTGAGCCAGACGACCGAGTTCCGACTCTACGCCTGGGGCATGAGCGGCGCCGAGACCGACTACGAGGATCTGGCGTCGTCGGCGATCGAGGGTGCGGGCGGCCTGCGACTCTTCGGCCATGTCGAGAGCGCGCCGCCGGTGCTGAGCGATGCCGGTATCGGCCAGGCCACCGGCCG
>JBIKTA010000405.1:0-3431 GCA_044348315.1 Burkholderiaceae bacterium
ATCCGCAATGCGGTTGCCCCACTTTTCAAGCTCGATCCGAAGTCGCTGCGCGTGGTGACCACCGATGTCGGCGGTTCGTTCGGGATGAAATCCGGCGTGCAACGTGAAGAGGTGCTGGTGCTGTGGGCGGCACTACACCTGAAACGGGGCGTGCGCTGGACCGCCAGCCGCAGCGAATCCTTTCTCGCGGACGAACATGCACGCGACGTGATCATTACCAGCGAGTTGGGTCTCGATGTGGATGGGAAATTTACCGCATTAAGGGTGCATTGCGATGTGAACCTGGGTGGGTATATGACGCCCCGATCGACCACGCTGGTCGGCAACATCGTCGGAGTGACAGGCGTCTACCGCACCCCCTTGATTCATGCGCGGGTGCGGGGTGTGCTGACGAACACTCAGACCACAGCCGCCTATCGTGGGGCCGGCAGGCCGGACGCCACCTACGCGATCGAGCGCGTAATCGACGTCGCCGCGGCGCAGCTCCAGATCGACCCGGCCGAGCTCAGGAGGCGGAATCTGATTGGCCCGTTCGAGCTGCCATGGAACACCCTTTTCGGCTCCACCTACGATAGCGGCGATTTCGCTGGCAACCTTGAACGCGCCCTGATGCTGATCGACTACCAAGGCTTTCCCGCACGACGGCAGGCGGCAAAGCAGAGAGGACGATTGCGCGGCATAGGTATTTCAATGCCGATCGAAATGGCCGGCCGCGTGGGCGGCGACTGGGCCCGTGTAGAGGTCGGTACAGAGGGGCAAATTGTTCTGGTGAGCGGCTCGAAATCGGTAGGTCAGGGTCATGAGACGGTCTTCGTCACCATGATTGCCGAGCGATTGGGCATCGATCCCGCGACGATCCGGTATGCGCAGGGCGATACGGACCTTCTTGAGAATGGCCGTGGTAACGGCGGATCGTCGGCCATGATGCAGGGCGGATCGGCAATCAAGCGAGCCGCAGACGACCTGATTGATAAAGCACGCATCCTTGCTGCGGCCGAACTCGAAGCAGCAGGAGACGATCTCGAATTCAACGACGGCAATTTCTGTGTCAAGGGTACCGATTTGCGGATCAGTTTCAGTTCGCTTATTGCAAGGATTGGCGAGAAATCGTCCGCACCGGTGCTGCTCGAAGGTTCTGGGCATTTTGCATCGACGAGTGGCCCCACTTATCCCAACGGATGCCACATTTGCGAGGTTGAGATCGACCCTCAGACTGGCCTCACCACGCTGGTCAACTATGTGACGGTCGAGGATGTCGGCACGGTGCTGAACCCGGTGATGGTCGAGGGCCAGATCCACGGTGGCGTTGCGCAGGGACTTGGCCAGGTCTTCCTTGAGCAACTTCGATATGACGCCACTGCACAGTTGCAGAGCGCCTCTTTCATGGACTACGCGATGCCACGGGCAAGCGATCTGCCGACGATCGTAAGTGTCAATCCAGGGACGCCGACCGCGCTCAACCCTTTGGGCGTGAAAGGGGTCGGCGAAGCGGGGACCGTCGGTGCACTGAGCGCGGGCATGAACGCGGTCTGCAATGCTCTGTCAGCAGTGGGGATCACTCACCTTGACATGCCCGCCACGCCGCTGCGCGTGTGGAGGGCGTTGAACGACACTGGTTACTTCGCTGAATAGGGCAGGCGCCAGGCGGTACGGTCTCTGCGCAAGGACAAGATTTCCGGCCGGGCATAGTGGCCCGCGCCATCGACCAGCACCTTCGCTTTCAGTATGGCGGCTAGGTCAATGTCAGCCACAATGAGCCGCTCGCTTGGCCCCCGGTGTTCGGCGATGACTTCTCCCTGAGGACTGTATATGGCTGACATGCCACCGCCCGGCGAGAGCGACTGTTGGGACCCAAGCTGTGACTCGAATGTGCTGATCATTTCAGCTGTGACAGGCGGCTGCGCCATCACGACAAAGCACTGACCGGTGATGGCATGAGCGCGCATCAAAGTGTCGACGAGCCGGTCGTAGGCTTCACCTCGGCCGCGCGTACTCGCAAACGTTGGCCAGCTTGCGCAGTGGATCTGTACGCCGTCATCGATCAGCGCCTGTCGAGCGAGATTCATCATGTGCTCGTAGCAAATGAGTCCGCCGATTCGGCCGATCTGAGTGTCAAGGCCGCCAAGGGTGGCGCCATCGCCTTGCCCCCAAAGGAAGCGCTCGGCGTAGGTCAACTGGATCTTTCGGTGGATCCCCAACAGCGTGCCGTCAGCGCCGATGAAAGCCTGACTGTTGTAAATCGTGCTGCCCAATCGCTCACTCACGCCCAGCACGACGACCACCTGTGCAGCTGCGGCGGCTCGGCAGACGGCTTCAAGATCGCCCGCATCAACATCGACCGAGGCCTCGATATAGCGCGCCTGTATCGCGTGCTGCTCGGCGGGCGGGTACAGGTTGATCCAGTAGGGAAAGCCAGGGACAAACACCTCTGGGAACACAAGGAGATTCACGCCCTGGCGCCCGGCCTCCGCGATCCAATCGCAGGCACGAGCGATCGTCGCAGTACGGTCGAGCAGAAACGGAGCCGCATGGACGGCTCCAACTGAAATTGCGCGGCTCATCGATGCACCTGTCGGGAAGAAGGGAAGTCAACGACCGCCGGGCAGATTTGCGGGGGCGGGCAACGGGGTGCCGTCAGATGACGGCGAAGCAGGGCTACCCACAGCGCGTTCGCTGACCCACCGAACAATCGCATCTGCCGTGATACTGGGGACGTCGCCGTGCTCGGCCCGAGAAGCGGCGATCGCATGCGTCATGCCCTTGACGTACCAAAGGGACTTGTCCGGGGCAGCCGAAGCGTTGTAAAGCAACTCAGCGATCGTCAGGTGTGAAATGGTGTCATCGGCTGTGCCCTGAATAACAAGCAGCGGCGCGCGGGTGCGGGCGAGATTGGCATACGTGACGTTGTTGGACGAACGCACATCGAGGCCATGCGCCTCCGGATGCGTGGCGTCCGCATCAAAGTGAGTGCAGCGGACGGCTCGATAGCTCAGAAACGACAGGTCGGTCCGCGCGGCTTCGTCCACGCCCCGGTTCCTCGCGGCCTGTCGCGTGACCGCACGATCATTTTTTACCACTGTCACGATGCCTTCGGGGAGCAGTCGATGCGCCGCCTTTGTACTTTGTGCGAGGCTCAGATCGGCATAGGCGGGGTTGGCGCGCAAGCCCGGCGTCACTTCGATTTCATCACCTTGAAAGCGCGACTGCCCCTCACGTGCCAACTTGACGCGCGCTACGCTCTGGTCGATCAAACGGTTCATGCGATCGCACTGAGCCTGCCGAAAGCGCTTGAGAAACTCCGCGCTATAGGTCGCACGACCCGTCTTCTCGTCAAAACCATTCGCTGCCGAATACATGTCCAAAGACGGGTCACGCCGAGCGCTTGCCTCATCGACGATTGAAGGATCGAGCCTGAACATGCCCGAGGCCCC
>JBIKTA010000028.1:0-11377 GCA_044348315.1 Burkholderiaceae bacterium
TCGCGCAGGCTGGCGAAGAAACGCGCCAGATGCTGAACACGCAGTTCCCTGAAGAGCGACGGAAAGGTTCGCGAAACGATCAGGCGGTTTTCCAGAGCGTAGCCCGCCCCGGACGGTGCCTGGGTGCGATCAGCCATCACCCACCAACTGCCATCGGGCGCGCGCGCCAGGTCGGCGGCGTATACGTGAAGGTGAAATCCGCCGGGCGGCCGGATACCGTGCAGCGGCCGCAGAAAACCGCTGTGATTGAAGATCAATGCGGGCGGAATGGCCCCGGTTCGCATGAGGGTCTGACTGCCGTAGAGGTCACGCAAGATCGCATCGAACAAGGTGGCCCGCTGGACGATCGCCGCCTCGATGGTGCGCCACTCGTCAGGCGCCACCATGAAGGGCAACACATCGAGTTCCCAGGGGCGATCCAGACCCTTGGGGTCCGCATAGACGTTGTAGGTGACGCCAGACTCCCGGATCTGCCGCTCGGCCCCGGCCAGCCGCTCACGCAATTCCTCCGCCGATGCGTGCGTCAGAGTGTCAAACAGACGAGCCCAGTGCGGTCGCGGTCGCTGTGGACGTTCCAGCAGCTCATCGAATCGGCCTTCGCCAAAGGGATAGGCATCAAGCAGGTGATCAGGCATCAGGCTGGACTTGGCGGATCATTGCCCCGGAGCGGCGCAGGTCGAGCAAATACGGAAAATCGGGGTTTCGGGTCTCGGGTCGGGGCGTGATCCGGCCCGGCGTGTGACCCAGACGGAAAAAGCGCGCCAGACGCCGGGCTTCGGCCTCGTAGGCATTGACCGGGAAGGTGGCGTAGTTACGTCCCCCCGGGTGCGCAACATGATACTGGCAACCACCGATCGACCGAGCGTTCCAGCTGTCGACGAGATCAAAGGTGAGCGGACTTTGCGGGGCAATCGTCGGATGCAGGCCGGAGGGCGGCCCCCAGGCCTTGTAACGCACGCCTGCAACGAACTCTCCGGCCCGCCCGGTCGGCTGCAGCGGCACGACGCGGCCGTTGCAGCAGAGCTGGTGCCGCCCTTCGATCAAACCCGAGGCCCGAACCTGCAGGCGTTCGACCGAGGAATCGACATACCGAACCGTTCCACCCGGTGAGCCCTCCTCGCCCATCACGTGCCAGGGTTCGAGCGCGAGACGCAACTCGATCTGGACATCACGGGCCGCGAAGTCGCCCAGGCGCGGAAAGCGGAACTCGAAGTGCGGCGCAAACCAGTCGGGCTGGAAAGAATAGCCACAATCGGACAGTTCCTGCAGGACGTCACGAAAATCGCCCCAAACGAAATGGGGCAGCATGAAGCGATCATGCAGCTCGGTCCCCCAGCGCTGCAGGCGAACGGGCCGGTAGGGTTCTCGCCAGAAGCGCGAGAGGAGCGCACGCAGCAGCAATTGCTGCGCGAGACTCATCTGTGGATGAGGCGGCATCTCAAAGGCCCGCAACTCCAGGAGGCCCAGGCGGCCGCTTGCGCTGTCGGGCGAGTAGAGCTTGTCGATGCAGAACTCGGAGCGATGAGTATTGCCCGTCACGTCGATCAACAGGTTGCGCAGGATGCGATCGACCTGCCAGGGACGAATGGGATGCGCCCGGCTGCGGGCGATCTCGTCGAAGGCGATCTCGAGCTCATAGAGCGAATCGTTGCGCGCCTCATCGACCCGTGGGGCCTGACTCGTGGGACCGATGAAAAGGCCCGAGAACAGGTAGGAAAGAGAGGGATGGTTGTGCCAGTAGCCGATCAGGCAGGCGAGCAGATCGGGCCGCCTCAGAAAGGGGGAGTCGGCGGGGGTCGCACCGCCAAGCACGAAATGATTGCCTCCGCCCGTGCCGGTATGCCGGCCATCGAGCATGAACTTCTCGGTGCCAAGGCGCGATTGGCGCGCAGCACCATAGAGAAAGCTCGTCTGATCGACCAGCTCACCCCAGTCGGAGGCCGGATGGATATTGACCTCGATCACCCCGGGGTCGGGTGTGACGCGCAACTGTTTGAGGCGCGGATCCCCAGGCGGCTCGTAGCCCTCGAGGATCACGGGCGTGCCTTGAGCCCGGGCGGTGGCCTCGATCGCGGCGACCACCTCCAGGTAATGCTCGAGCGATGCGAGGGGCGGCATGAAAAGATACAGCCTCCCCTCGCGCGCCTGCGCACAGACGGCGGTCCGAACGACACCTGCCGCCGATTCGAACCGGACGGGTGCCTCATTCAAACACGCACCTTCGCCACTCGGATGGACGTCGGCCTGCTGGCGGATGATCTGAGCCCGGGACGGCAGCGGAGCACGCGGTTGCCAGGGATCGATCGGCGGTGTGGGCGCGCGGTCAAGGGGCGCAGCCCAAGGCTGGGAGTCGAGCGGCAGGCGGTAGCCGACCGGCGAATCACCGGGCACCAGATAGCAGCGCTCATCGCGCAGAAACCAGCGACCGCTTCTGAACCGCTGTTCACCCGGCTCGCGCGCAAGCGGCAGCACATGCCCGACGATGTGATCAAGGCCTTGGGAGAAGACCTTCCTCAGGCGCTCTCGCTCGAGGGGGTCCTCAAGCCTGGAATCGAAGGGGTCGACATTGACCGGCAATCGACGCTCGCGCCAGAGATGATAGAAAGCGTCCTCGTAAGCAGGGAAGATGAGGCCTTCATCGACACCGAGACGCAGCGCCAGTTCGGCCAGGAAGGCGCGGGCGCGCCCCTCATCGACGCCGTGATCCGCGCGCTCATCGGCCCACAGCGAAGCGTCGGTCCACATGGGCTCGCCGTCGCGCCGCCAGAAAAGATTGAGCGACCAGCGGGGCAACTGTTCGCCCGGATACCACTTGCCCTGACCGAAATGGAGTAAACCCTGGGGCGCATAGCGGGCCTTAAGTCGACCAAGCAGTTCGACCGCGCGGGCGCGTTTTCCCGGGCCCATCGCATCGGTATTCCACTCCGCGCCATCACGGTCGTCGATCGAGACGAAAGTGGGCTCGCCACCCTGAGTCAGACGAACGTCGTGCGCCTCGAGATCCCGATCAACACGATGCCCCAAGCTCTCGATCGCCTGCCACTGCGAATCGGTGTAGGGACGGGTCACCCTGGGCGTTTCGAAGAGTCGTGAGACCTTCATCAAGTGCTCGAATTCGACTTCGCAAGGCTCGAGCGCTCCGGTAATGGGCGCCGCAGACGAAGGCTCGGGCGAACACGCCACCGGAATATGCCCTTCGCCCGCAAGCAAACCCGAGGTCGGGTCGAGTCCGATCCAGCCCGCCCCGGGAAGAAAGACCTCGCACCAGGCGTGCAGGTCAGTGAAATCGGTCTCAGGGCCCGATGGCCCGTCCAGCGCCTTCTCATCAGGCTGCAGCTGCACGATGTAGCCCGAGACGAATCTCGCCGCCAAGCCGAGATGGCGCAGCAGCTGCACCAACAGCCAGGCGCTGTCACGACAGGATCCGGAGCCTCGGGCCAGGGTTTCCTCAGGCGTCTGAACGCCAGGCTCGAGCCGGATCAGGTAGGCCACGTCACGCTGAACCCGACGATTGAGCTCGACCAAAAAATCGATGGTCGAGCGCTCCTCGAGGGACACGCCGCCTACATAGGCGCGGAAACGCTCCCCTGCGGCGGACCTTACGAGGTAGGGCTCGAGTTCGCGACGCTCGTTGGCCGAATACTCGAACGGGAACGATTCGGCCTGCGGCTCGAGGAAAAAATCGAAGGGATTGAGCACCGCCATCTCAACCACCAGGTCAACCTCGATCTTGAGCTCGCGGGTTTTCTCCGGAAACACCAGTCGCGCAAGATGGTTGGATTGGGGATCCTGTTGCCAGTTGATGAAGTGATCAGCGGGCAATACACGCAGCGAGTAGGAGAGGATGCGGCCGCGACAGTGCGGCGCCGGGCGCAGCCGCACCACCTGAGGCCCAAGCGCCACGAGCCGATCGTAGCGGTAGTGCGTGACATGGTTGAGTGCAACGTGCACGGACATGGCGGAGACCTCTCTGTCAGGCCGGGGGATGAGGGTGGCGGATGCCTGAGCGGCTCAGACGAGGCCCGAAGCCTGGGCTGCCTGTTGCCAGTGCACGCCGAAATACTGCGCGGCGATCTCGCCGTGAATGCGCCCCAGATCGGTCTGGATCGCGTCCATATACTCGTGACGCACGGCAGGCGCAACCCCATCGAGCTGCATGCCGGCGAGCCTGCGCTGCGCGACACGAATCGCGCGAATCGGCTCGGAATGACGCGGCAGTTCGGAGAGACCCCCCTCCAGCCGGTCAAGGCAGAACCGGACCGCGCGCGGAAAATGGGTGTCCTTCAACAGAAAATCGACCACGCTCGCCGCACGGATCTGCACCGAGACGTGGCGCCGGTACATCTCGTAGGCGCTCAGCGATTTCAGCACGCCGATCCAGAGCAACGCGCTCGAAGGGTCGTCCTGCGCAGGCTGAGCACTCTGGCGCGGCATCAGCACCGCCGCGTTGATGTCGACGATACGAGTGGTCATGTCGGCGCGCTCGAGATGCCGACCCAGCGCCATGAAGTTGTGCGCGACATCATGACTCATGCAATCGGTGATCAGGCCCACGATCGCCTGTCGCCGCTCGATCAACTCGTCGAGCATCCTGATTCGTTCGGCGCGACCGAGCGATTGACTCGAACGGCTGTTCACAAACAGGTAGAGCGCATTGATCCGCTCCCACGCGACCCGCGGCAATATTTCTCTGAGAGTGCGTGAATTTTCCCTGGCGGCACGTACCGATGAAAGCACCGAGCCCGGGTTTCTCTCGTCAGCGATCAGAAAGCGCATGATGCTCGCTTCGTCGGCGCCACCGCCGCCGGCCTGAAACAGATCATCGAGTCCGGCAACGCTGATCAGCACATCCCAGCCGAACGAGGCATTCCGTGGCAAATCGAGCAGCACCTGGGTGGTCGCGCTGATCAGACGCGCAGAGCTCTCGGCCCGCTCGAGATAGCGCGCCAGCCAATACAGGTTCTCAGCAACACGTGACAGCATTCAAGCCCCCGTATCCACGATCCAGGTGTCCTTGCTTCCACCCCCCTGAGACGAGTTGACGACGAGCGAACCCTCCCGCATCGCCACCCGGGTCAGTCCGCCGGTCGTCACATACAGACTGTCGGACTGAAGCACAAAGGGTCGAAGGTCGAGATGCCGGGGTGCAAGCCCGTCGCCGATCAGGGTCGGTGCAGTTGACAACAGCAAGGTCGGCTGCGCCATGTAGTTGCGGGGATCGGCGCGTACCCGCGCCGCACATTCGGCACGCTCCGCTTCAGTGGCTCTGGGACCGATCAACATGCCGTAGCCCCCAGACTCATTGGCGGGCTTGACGACCAACTGATCGAGATTGGCCAATACATAGTCGCGCTGGTCGTCGTGCATGCAGAGGTAACTCGGCACATTGGGTAGGATCGCATCCTGATCGAGGTAGTAGCGGATGAACTCGGGCACATAGGCATAGACGACCTTGTCATCGGCCACACCGGCTCCCGGCGCATTGGCGATGCCCACTGTTCCCCGGCGCCAGGCCCGCATCAGTCCCGGCACCCCCAGCGCCGAGTCGGGCCTGAAGGCTTCGGGGTCGAGGAAGTCATCGTCGATCCTTCGGTAAATCACATCGACCCGGCGCAGCCCGTCTATGGTCTTCATGTAGACGACATCATCATCGCCCACCACCAGGTCGCTACCTTCGACCAGCGCCGCGCCCATCTGCTGCGCGAGGTAACTGTGCTCGAAGTAAGCGGAATTGAAAATCCCCGGCGTGAGCACCGCAATCACGGGCCGATCGCCCGGCCGGGGAGACAAGGTCGCAAGCGTCTCGTACAGTCGGGTCGTGTAGTCATCGACCGGCAAAATGTCGCAGGCCTCGAACACTTCGGGAAAGAGGCGCTTCATCAGCATCCGATTCTCGAGCATGTAGGACACGCCAGAAGGCACGCGCAGATTGTCCTCGAGAACGTAAACGGTACCGTCACGGTCACGCACCAGATCGGTGCCACAAATGTGCGCCCACACACCGAACTTGGGCGCATGCCCGGCGCACTGAATCCGATAGTTACGCGACCCGGCGAGCACTTCGGCAGGAAAGATGCCGTCACGAACGATCTTCTGCTCGTTGTAGATGTCGTGGATGAAGCAGTTGAGCGCGGTGAGCCGCTGCTTGAGGCCATCCTCGATCCGCCGCCACTCCCTGCGGTCCATCACCCTCGGAATCAGATCAAAGGGCCAGGCGCGGTCGATGTTCTGGCCTTCACTGTAGATGGTGAAGGTGATCCCCATCGTCATGATCGCGGCATCGACTGAGGCGCGCCGCTCGCGTAGCGTCTGCGGATCGAGGCGGCCGAGGTAATCGAACAGCGCACGGGCGGCGGGACGAGGGATACCCGTCGAGTCGATCAACTCGTCGAAAGCCGCACCGGATGGATAGAGGGAGGGATTGAATAACATGAGGAGATCCGCTGCAGCCCCGTAATCGAACCAGCGTATCAAGCAATCGGCATGCCCGTCAAAGCCTCGGCTATTGCCGTATCCGCTCAGCGCCTGAGATAGGGCCGCGCCCAGGCAAGACCCTCAGACGTACTGCCGCGCGGACGATACTCGCAGCCCACCCAGCCCGTGTAACCCAACGCATCGAGCCGGTCGAACAGGTAGGGGTAATTGACCTCGCCAAAATCAGGCTCGTGACGATCCGGCACCCCGGCGATCTGCACGTGGCCGATGCCATCGACGTATCGCTCGAGTCTGCGAGCCAGATCGCCCTCCATGATCTGGCAGTGGTAGAAATCCATTTGTACCTTGAGGTTGGGCTCGCCCACCTCGGCCATGATGTCGTGGGCCTGCTGCTGATGGTTCAGGAAATAGCCGGGCATGTCGCGCGTGTTGATCGGTTCGATCAGGAGCGTGAGGCCGTCGCCCCGAACCCGTCTCGCCGCGTGACGCAGGTTGTCCACAAATATCTGATGCGCCTCGGCTTTCGCAAGGCTGGGCGGGCGCTTGCCGGCCATCACATGAACCCGCCGGCAAGCCGTCGCGTCGGCATAGCGCAATGCGAGATCAATGGTCCGCATGAACTCTGCCTCACGCCCCGGGTGACAAGCCATGCCGCGTTCACCTGCCGGCCAGTCGCCGGGCGAAACATTGAAGAGGGCGAGGGTCAAGCCGAGCGCCTCGAGGTGCGACGCGATCGCCTCGGGCTGATGCTCGTAGGGAAACAGGCATTCGACCGCTTGAAACCCATCCTCGGCCGCAGCGCGCAACCGTTCGAGAAAGGGAAACTCGGGGTAGAGCATGGAAATATTGGCGGCTAAACGAGGCATGTTCGAGACCCTGAACAAGAACTAGGCGAGGCGGTATTTCGCAATGCTCGCATAAAGCGGGATGCGGATTGAAGGGCCAAGGCTGGCATACTCGCGCACCATGCAACCCAGCCGCGCGCCCCACGACACCGCTGATGCCTCCAGCCAGGCCAACTGGCGATCCGATCCGCCTTATTGTCCTCCCGGCCTCGCCGAGTTCGTGACCGAGTCCGGATCGCTGACCGATCGACTGATCGCAACCGGCTTGCGCTTCGCGGTCGAACTCCTATACCTCGGCCCGGATCGGGCGAGCAGGGACGAAGCCAGCCTGCTTGATATGCCAGTCGACTCGCCGGTGCTGGCCCGACATGTCGCACTGTCCCTGGACCGAGGGGTCGTCGTTGTCGCCCGCAGCCTCTGCCGTGTCGGCTGCACGACTTGGGAACCGGTACTGGATCGGGGCGGACGATCGCTGGGGCTCACGCTGTTTGGCGATGGCGCGGACATCGCGCGCGGGACATTGAGCTATTGCGACGTGGCGGCGCCTCATCCCCTCGTCGATCTGGCGCATGCGTACAGCCCAGACACCCTGCGTTTCCCGGCCCGTCGATGTCGGTTCTCGCGGCAGGGTGCCCGCCTCATCGTGCAAGAGGTGTTTCTGCCTGCACTCGCCACCCTCACACCTGCGCAGCCAGCACCGGCCGCCGCTTCGGAGCATCGATCGCCTGTTCAAATTGCTCGAGCAGATCGGTGAGCAGGTTTTCCTGGCAGGGCCCCACCACCACCTGAAGGCCGACCGGCAGGCCGGCCGCGGTATAGCCACAGGGCAGATTGGCAGCGGGTTGACCCGTGAGATTGAACGGGTAGCCAAAGAAGGTCCAAAGACGATAGCTTTCGAATCCGGCGGGTGCCCGGTCCGCAACAGGCCAGGCCGCGCACGGTGTCATGGGGGTCAGCAACACGTCCCACCGTTCGAAAAACTGTCTGATGCGTTCCCGATGCATCAGGCGCCGCCTCAAGAGCGCGGCGTAATGCGTAGCTGGCATCTGCTCGAACTGCCTCAGCAGCTTCAACAAGCTCGGGTCCAGATCGTCGGCTCGATCCCGGACAGCAGGACCCAGTCGGGCATGCACACCGCCAATGAACTCGGCGAGAAAGAGTTCGGCCTCCTCCTCGCAGATGGAGTCTGACACGTCCATAACCGGGCACACCGCGGCCAATCGAGCAACCGCCGCCCGCACGATCGCAGCCACCTCAGGGTCAACGCTGCCATAACCCAGGGAACCCGCAAACGCCACCTTGAGGCCGGCGCCGAGCGAATGACCCGCAGCCGCGTCCGCAGCCAGGGGCGGCATCATCGACGTCCAGTCACGCAGATCCGACCCTGCAATCACCTCGAGCAGCAGCCTGGCGTCGGCCGCGCTGCGCGCCATCGGACCGACGTGCGCGAGCGTCGGCGTCGCGCTCGCCGGGTAGATCGGCACGCGGCCAAACTGGGGCTTGATGCCAACCAGCCCCGTAAAACTAGAGGGGTTCCGGATCGAGCCGCCGCCGTCCGTTCCGAGCGCCAAGGCCGTCGCCCCGGCCGCCACGCTGCTCGCCGCGCCCCCACTCGATCCACCGGGTGTACGCGACAGATCCCAGGGGTTGCGGGTCAGGCCACTGACCCCGTTATCGGTATAGCCCCTGAATCCAAATTCAGACGTGTTGGTCATGCCGACGATCACCGCACCGGCTCGCCTGACCCGCGCAACCGAGGGCGCATCCTCCGCCGGAACATGTTGGGCCATGGTGCGCGACCCGTATCGGCAGGGCAGACCCGCGACCTCGATCAGTTCCTTGACCGAGATCGGCAGACCGTGCAACGCACCCAATGGCGCGTGGTGAGACCGCCAGGCCGCGCGCTGTCGATCACACTCGCGTGCCGCCCGGACCGCGCCCTCCGCGTCGACATGGGAAAACGCATTCAAAGCAGCGTGCGTCTCTTCGATCCGATCGAGCGCGTTGCGTACGACCTGCTCGGACGAAACCTCGCCCCGCGCGAGCCAGTCCGCAACCTGCGTCGCCGACGCAAAACACAACTCGAGATCTGCGGACATGCGAGTGCGGACTCAGCAGGCGCAGGGATCGGGATAGAACACGCCCGGCGGCAGCACACCCCGCGACGCGGCACCCGTCCACAGACGCCGGCAGCATTCGGTCGTGTGGGCGCGCACCGTGTCCATGTCGGCGCCCAGCACGCGCCCATTCACCACCACCGGCTCACCACCGACCAGGGTGGTGCGAATATTGGCCGCGGTGGAGTAGTAGACGAGCGCCTTGAGGGGATCAAAAACCGGAGCATTGAACACGGTTGTCAGGTCCACGATCACCGCATCGCCCTGCGCGCCCGGCTCGAGGTGTCCCAGATCGGGGCGACGCAAGGCGCTCGCAGCGCCCCAGGTGGCACACCGGAGCACCCGCTCTGCGGTGATGCGCCCGCCCGCACCACTGCGGATCTTGCCCAGCATCGCCGCAAATTTCATATCGAGAATGAAGTCGTGCGAGTAGCTGTCGGTCGCCAACGCGACGTTCACGCCCTGATCGAGAAACTCCCAAAATGGACTGGTCAGCGCCTCCTTGGCCTTGCGGTAGGCGATGTGAACGCAGTTCGTTCCGGTGCGCGCAAGGATGGGAAAGTCGCCCGGCTTGAGGTAGGTGCAATGCGTGGTCATCACATCGGGCCCCAGGAACCCGATCGATTCGAGGTACGCGACCGAACTCATGCCCTGGGCCCGTCTGGCCACGGTTTCGAGTTCGAGCTTGTGCTGGGCCAGATGAAGGTGAATCGTGATCCCGCGCAGATCAGCCTGGCGTCGCGTCTCGCGCAAGACCTCCTCGGGCACGGTGTCAGGACCATGCGGAGACAAATGGATGCGCAGCCGATCACCGAAGGCGCCATGCCAGCGGTCATGCAAGGCAAGGTTGTCTGCAAGCCCGGCCGCAACATCGCCCGGATCGCCAAGCACGACCTTGCCGGTCTCCTTGTCGTAATAACCGATCGCCGAATAGGTGCTCGGAAAGGTCTTGCCCAGGTCAGACCGGAAGCCCAGGCGGTCGACCAGCGAGATCCAGGTATCGGGCGAGCCAAACTGTTCAGCCACGATCGTCGTCGCCCCGCCCAAGAGCATGGCCAGACAATCCCACTCGACGATGGGCGCCAGATCAGCGGGTGAAATGTAGTCCGGCGAGACCATCTGCAGCGGCATTGTCATGTGATAGTAAGCCGCGCCGTCGGGCAGCGTGACGTCTTCGGCAAGCCCACGGCTGCGAGGCGATGTCCCGGGGTGCACATGGGCGTTGATCAAACCAGGAATGACAATGCAGCCGCCCGCATCGATCTCGCGGTCACAGCGCCCGGCGTAACGCGGCTCGAGGGCAACGACTTTACCCGCTTCGATGACGACGTCATGAGCGTGCAAGAGCCGGGGCGCCGGCCCGCCCGTCCAGACGGTACCGTTACGGATGACCGTGATCTTGTGATGCGCGGGGGCGGAGGAACTGTTCAAGAGGAGCCTCGGGTCAGGAAAATGAACGCGCGTTCAGGGGGCGAGCTTGATGTTGGCTTCCTTGACGACTCGTGCCCAGCGCGCGACGTCGTTGCGGACCTGCTCTCCGAAGGCGGCCGCAGTCGACCCGACGGGCTCGACACCGAGTTCGGAAAGGCGCTTGCGCAGACTCGCGTCCTTGAGCGCATTGATCGATTCGGCAGAAAGCTTGTTGAGCACAGCGACTGGGGTCTGGGCCGGTGCCATGATCCCCAACCACGTATCGACCACGAAGTCTTTCAGCCCGGCCTCACCGAAGGTTTGCACGGCAGGCAGCATCGCAGACCGCTGGCCGGTCGTGACCGCCAGACCTTTGAGCTTGCCGGACTCGATCAAGGGACGGGCGGTTGCAACGGCGGTGAAGGCAAGATCGATCTGGCCAGACATCACATCGTTGACCGCAGCGGCACCGCCCTTGTAGGGGATATGCGTCAGCGCGAGGCCGCTTGCAATACGCAGCATTTCGCCAGAAACATGCCCCGGACTGGCCGTGCCCGAAGAACCATAATT
>JBIKTA010000406.1:0-3418 GCA_044348315.1 Burkholderiaceae bacterium
TTGTCGCGGCGGTCGCCGCCCAGGGCGCTGCAGCCCAGGTTCGCATCGACATCTCCCTGCCCTGGGGCCCCACTGAGTTCCACACCACCAACGCCCAGGATTTCGCCAAGCGCGTGGCCGAGGCCACCTCAAACCGGGTTCAGATGACCGTCCACGCGGGCGGGGCGCTCGGCATCAAGGCCAACGAGACTGTTCGAGCGATCGAGGACGGCACCGCAGCCATGGCTGAGATGGCGGGCTTCCAGAATGTGGGCGAGGTGCCGTTGCTGGGCATCGAGAGCCTGCCCTTCCTGGTGGACGACTACGCGCAGCTCAAGGTCATGCACAGCTTCGTTCGCCCCCTCTGGATCGATTCGCTCGCCAAGCGCGGCAACAAGGTGCTCTATGTCGTGCCCTGGCCCAGCCAGAATTTCTACCTCAAGAAGCCGGCCAACACGATCGCCGATCTGAAGGGCACCCGGATGCGCACCTACGATCGTCTCACCGCTGAGATGATCTCCAAGCTCGGCATGGTGCCCCAGCAGATGAATAATCCCGACATCGTTCCGGCGCTCGCCTCGGGCCGGCTCGATGCGGTGATGACCTCCGGCACGACCGCGGTCGCGCAGAAATACTGGGAGTTCCTCAAGCACACCTACACGACCAATCACCTCTGGGCGTCCAACCTCATGGTCGTCGGTGAGCGCACCTGGAGCAAGATCTCGGCCGCCGACCGCGCCGCCATCGAAAAGATTGCTGCCGATCGCGAGCCCGAGTACTGGAAGATCTCCATGGCCGAGCACGTGACCCGCATGGGTCAGTTGAAAGCCAACGGTATGACCGTCGACGCGCCCTCCAAGGCGATGCTGGACGAGATGCGGCGGGTCACCCGTCCGATGTGGGACGACTTCGCCAAGGCCAACGGTCCCCAGGCGAAAAAGGTGCTCGACGATTTCCGCGCAGCGACCGGCAAGCAGTGATCGTGTGGGCTTGTCTCGAGCCGCCTTCATCCCCTAGCCGTTCAGATAACGCCGGTCCCAGATCATGCGAACTGCCCTGCTCGCGCTGTGCCGTCTGATCGACCGACTCTGTGAGGCGGGCGCCGCTTTTGCGGCGCTCTCCTGCGCGCTGTTGGCCCTGATGCTGATCGTCGAGTCGCTTTCGACGTCCTTTTTGGGCTGGTCGCAGCCCTGGGCGGTTGAGTATGGGGCGTACTTCTGTGCGTTCACCCTTCTGGCGGGCTCGGGCTATGCGCTCACCTGCGGGGCGCACATCCGGGTTCGGATCGCGCTCGAGTACCTGCCTGCCCGTGCCGGCCGCCTGCTCGACCTGGCGTGCACCCTCGTCGCGTTGACAGTGGTGAGCCTGCTGGTAAGCGGCCTGATCGATCTTGCGTATCGTTCGCATGTGAGGGGCAGCGTTTCCTATTACGTGATGCAGACACCGTTGTGGGTGCCGCAGTCGCTGCTGGCGCTCTCCGCGCTCCTGCTCTGGCTCGCGCTCGCCGCCCGCGTGATCCGATTGTTGCTCGGTGTGCCGCCCGAGCAGGCCGCCGACGCCTCAGCTCCAGTACATCAGGGCCATGCCTCATGATTACGGCGCCGCTTTTCCTCATCTCGATCCTGCTCGTCCTGCTGGCCTCGAGTCTCTGGATCGGCTTTGCACTGATGGGTGCGGGTGTGGCCGCGCTCGCCTGGTTTCGCGACCTGCCGATCGAGCGTGTACTGGCAGGAGACCTCTGGGGCCGGTTGAATGCCGACGAACTCGTGACGCTGCCGCTCTTCATCCTGATGGGCGACATCCTCTATCACACGCGGCTCTCCGAATCGCTGTTCAGAGGGCTTGCGCCCTGGGTGCAGCGTCTGCCGGGGGGCCTGCTGCATGTCAACGTCCTCGGCTGCACGCTGTTTGCGGCCGTGTCGGGTTCGTCTGCAGCCACGACGGCGACCGTGGGCCGGATGACGCTGGTCGAACTCAACAAGCGCGGCTATGACCGTGACCTGTCCCTGGGTTCGTTGGCGGGCTCCGGCACGATCGGATTGATGATCCCGCCCTCGATCCCGATGATCGTCTACGGCATCCTGGCCGAGGTCTCCATTCTCGAATTGTTCATGGCGGGCATCGTACCGGGCCTCATGATCGCCGCGCTCTATATCGGCTGGATCATGATCGCCGTCTGGCGAAACCCTGCGATCCAGCCTGGTCAGCGTGATGCCAGCAGCTGGGCCGAGCGCTTCCGGGCGTTGGGCGAACTGTTCCCGCTCCTGTTTCTCGTTTCTCTGGTCATCGGGTCGATGTACAGCGGTCTGGCGAGTGTGACCGAGGCCGCGGCGATCGGTGTGGGTGGGGCGCTTCTGATTGCGCTCTTTCAAAGAACGCTCACCTGGGCCAACCTCAAGCATGCCCTGCTGTCGACCGTTCGCACCTGCTCGATGATCGGGCTCATCATGGCAGGCGCCTTGTTCCTCTCGAAAACGATGGCGATGCTGGGCATTCCTGCGGCCACCGCAAGCTGGGTGGGGGGGCTGGGTCTGTCGCCCTACATGCTGATTTTGATGCTCCTGATCGTCTACCTGATCCTGGGCATGTTCATCGATGGGCTCTCGGCGATGGTCATGACCTTGCCCGTCGCATTGCCTCTGGTCGTGGCGGCAGGTTTCAATCCGATCTGGTTCGGCGTTTTCATTGTGATCACCATCGAGTTGTCCAACATCACACCCCCAGTCGGTTTCAATCTCTTCGTCATCCAGCACATGACCGGAGAGCGGCAGGGTCGGATTGCGCTCGCGGCTGCGCCCTTCTGCCTGCTGCTGCTTGTGCTGATCGTCGTCCTGACGGTGTGGCCTCAGATCGTTCTGTGGTTCCCGGCGCTGATGCGCGCATGAAGGCGATTGATGCAAGGCCGACTCGCCCGACTTCATTCCGTTGCTTTTGAGGCCAGACCCTTTGGTTTTCCGATTCGCAGCAGTTCTCAATCGTCACGCGACCGCCTACATGGCGGGCAGCGTGGTGCTGGGGCTTGTCTGGCAGGACCTCGCGCGACTGCTTGCGCCCTGGGTGCTGCACGCTTCGATGGCGACGATCTTCATCAGCGCCATCCGGCTCGACGAGCGGCTTCTGGCTCATTGGATGAGGCGGCCTGCACTGCCGGTCATGATCGCTGTCTGGACAACGATCATTCTGCCCGCCGTCTCCCTGCTCATGAGCTTTTGGCTGCCGCTGCCTGCCTCTGCGATCAATGCCTGGATTCTCATTGCAGCGACTGCTCCGATCATCTCGGTGGGCACCTACTGCATTTTGCTTGGGACCGATACCGAGTTGTTGTCGCTCTCGGTGCTCCCGGCCACGGCGTTGTCGATTCTGACCGCCCCCCTTTTTGCAGCTGCGATCGGGCTCCCCGGGCTCGATCCCGCTTCAATGGCGCTCACCTTGTTTGCGG
>JBIKTA010000029.1:0-11321 GCA_044348315.1 Burkholderiaceae bacterium
GCCTCGTCCGCCGGAGAAAGCAAGCCCTCAAGGCGCGCGCGGTCGATCAGATCGGGCCGCCTCGCATAAGTGACCGCCAATGCCTGCTCTCGCCGCCAACGGGCGATCCGTGCATGATGTCCCGACAGCAGTACTTCAGGGACCTGAAGGCCCTCGAAGACCTCCGGCCGGGTGTAATGCGGACAGTCCAGCAACCCACTGGCAAAAGAATCCTGATTGACCGAATCAGGATCGTTCATTGCGCCGGGCAAACAGCGTACCGCCGCATCCATCACCATCATCGCCGGAAGCTCGCCGCCCGAGACCACAAAATCGCCCACGGACCACTCGGCATCGACGTGACGGTCGATAAAGCGTTGATCGATCGCCTCGTATCGCCCCGCGATCAGTATCGCACCCGGCGAACTGGCCAACTCCCGGGCCATCCCATCGTTGAAAGGTTGACCCTGCGGTGAAAGGCAGATGACAGGCACTGGTTGAGCATCACGCCGATCGGTGCGAATGGCCTCGAGCGCATCGACGAGGGGCTGGGCCAGCATCACCATGCCCGGCCCACCGCCGTAGGAGCGATCATCGACTGTCCGCCACGGGTCGTGGGTGAAATCACGGGGATTCCAGGTGCGCAGCTGCCAGATCCCGCGTTGGTGGGCCCGACCCGTGATACCGAACCGGGTCACGGCCTCTGTCATTTCGGGGAAGATCGTGACGAGATCGAATCGCACCGCGGAGTGCGCCTCAATAATCCGCGCCCCAGTCGGCGCAGAGGGTGCGGGCAACGGTGTCGACTTGAGAGACGATCTGCTCGACGAACGGAATCATCAGAACCCGATCCCCTGAACGGACGATCAGGATGGGGTGGGCGCCGTGATCTTCAACGTCTTCGACGACGCCCAGAGGTTCGCCCGCAAGGGACTGGACCGCACACCCGACAAGATCCACCCAATACCACTGTCCAGCCTGAGGGGCAGGGAAATGGGCCCGACTGACGAGGATCGAAGATGACCTCAACCTGAGCGCTTGATCACGGTCTTCGCACGATGCGGGCTTGACAACCAGGCTGTCGCCATGGACCCGACAGCGGCCTACGCGCAACGAGTACGCTTCCGAAGCGGAGTGCAGCCGAACCCACCACTCACGGGCCGACAGCAGCACCGACTCGTCAGGGGTATTGAAGGGGTCGATCCGGATCCAGCCTTTGACGCCCCAGGCATCCACAACACGACCGACCTCGACAAGGTCGGCGGGTGGAGTAGCCAGAGCTTGCTGGGTCACTGCGCCGCAGGCGCTGCGCTGGTCTGACTTTTGATCAGACGGGTGACCGTCGGAGAGACCTGAGCGCCTTTGGACGTCCAGTACTGAACGCGCTCGACATTGATCTGAAGACCGCGCTCATTTTTCGAAGCCACGGGGTTGTAGTACCCCACGCGCTCAATGAACCGACCGTCCCGTCGGTTTTGCCGATCGGCGGCTACAACGTTGAAAAAAGGCCGCTTCTTCGAGCCGCCACGTGCAAGTCGGATGACAACCATCGCCAAGTCCTTGGGATATCTGGAAAACCCGCCATTCTATCCGGATGCAACAGGATCGACAAACCGGGCCGGCTGAAAGTCGGTGAACTCACCCAAGTCCTTCCGACCCTCCCTGATACAGTTGCGCCCGCACCCGACACACCGACAAGGAGCGTAACCGATCATGCCTCGCATTCCCTACCTGGACGCCGATGTCCGCGAGCCAGCCGAACTGGTCGAGTCGATCAGGGCCCGACGTGGCGGCCACTTGCTCAATCTCGACCGCATCTTGCTGCACAGCCCCGAACTCGCCACCGGATGGAATCTGCTTCTGGGCGCGGTGCGCAAGCGCTTCGAAGTCTCAGCCCAGCTGCGCGAGATTGCGATCTGCGCGGTGGCGATGCTGAATCGAGCCGAATACGAATTCATTCATCATGCGCCCGAGTTGCTCGATGCTGGCGGGACCCAGGCCCAGGTTGACGCCCTGCGCGACCCGGAACGGGCGGTGCACGATTCGATCACCTTCAGCGAGCTCGAGCGGGATGTCATCGCGCTCACCATCGACATGACCCGGCAGATCGAGGTGCGACCCGGGCTCGTGGAGTCGATCAACGCCCGACTGGGGTCCAAGCAAGCGGTCGAGATCATTGCGACCATCGCCAGTTACAACATGGTGTCGCGGCTGCTGCTCGCCTCAGGCATCGAGCCGGAGTGAAACCGCGCAGACCGGATCAGCGCTTGCCTAGAACAAGGCCTCGTCGAGCGCCATGACGGAGCCCGGACCCTCGGAAATCGCCAGCGCGATCGCTGCGGTCTGAGGCAGCAGGTGGTCAGCAAAGAAGGCGGCGGTGATGATCTTGGCACCCAGAAACGCTGCGTCGGGCGCGCCCGCCTCCAAGCTCGAGCAGGCCGCCAGGGCGGCTCGGCTCAACTGCCATGCTGACAGCACGAGCCCGGCCAGCTTGAGGTAGGGCACCGAGCCCGCAAAACCCGCCCGAATATCAGCCCGCGACGACGCGATCAGACCCTCGAGCGCTTGTGCGAATGCCGACGCACCGGCATCGAGCTGCCGACCGATACGGGTGATCGCCGGATCGGAGGAAGCGATCGCCTCACGTGCCGTGGCACGGACCGCATCGATCAGGCCGCTCACGAATTTTCCGCCATCACGCAGGGTCTTGCGACCAATCAGGTCATTGGCCTGAATGGCGGTCGTGCCCTCGTAGATCGTGAGGATGCGCGCATCCCGATAGAACTGCGCGGCGCCGGTCTCCTCGATGAAACCCATCCCGCCGTGAACCTGCACGCCCAAGGAGGTGACCTCGATCGAGAGCTCGGTCGACCAGCCTTTGACGATGGGCACCAGGAACTCATAGAGCGCACGCTCACGCGCACGCTCAGCGGCATCCGGGCTGTGATGGGCGCGGTCGCAGGCGGCGGCCGCAAAATACGCCAGCGAGCGGGCCCCCTCGGTCAGCGCCCGCATCGTCATGAGCATGCGGCGCACATCAGGATGACGAATGATGGGCACCGCTGCCGGTGAGCCCGCCACATCACGACTCTGCTCTCGATCCCGGGCGTAGGAAACCGCCTTCTGGTAAGCACGGTCGGCGACCGCAATGCCCTGCATGCCGACCGCAAACCGCGCCGCGTTCATCATGATGAACATGTACTCGAGGCCACGGCCCTCATCGCCAATGCGATAACCCACGGCACCCGAACCGACCTCGCCGTGCCCATCACCATAGAGCAGCACCGCAGTAGGGCTGGCCTTGATGCCAAGCTTGTGCTCGATCGAGGCACACCAGACGTCGTTGCGCGAACCCAGCGACCCGTCTTCGTTCACGAGGAATTTCGGGACGATGAAGAGCGACAGGCCCTTGACGCCCTCCGGTGCATCCAGGGTACGGGCGAGCACGAGGTGAATGATGTTTTCGGCGAGATCATGCTCACCGTAGGTGATATAGATCTTTTGTCCGAAGAGCCGATAGCTGCCGTCGGCCTGCGCGACCGCTCGGGTGCGAACCTGAGCGAGATCGGAGCCCGCCTGCGGCTCGGTCAGGTTCATCGTGCCGGTCCACCGCCCTTCGATCATGGGCGGGATGTAGCGCTGCTGCTGGATCTCTGAGCCCGCCGTCAGCAGCGCCTCGATCGCGCCGTCGGTGAGCAACGGGCAAAGCGCAAACGAGAGATTGGCCGCGTTGAGCATCTCGACACAAGGCGTGCCGATCGCCTTGGGCAATCCCTGGCCGCCGACCGTCTCGGGATGTTGCAGCCCCTGCCAGCCGCCCTCGGCATACGCCCGGAACGCATCGGCGAATCCGGGCGTTGTCCGCACCACGCCATCGTGCAGGGTCGCAGGCTGAACGTCCCCGACGCGATTGAGCGGCGCCACCACATCCTGATTGAGCCGGGCGCATTCCTCGAGCACGGCCTGGGCCGTATCGAGCCCGCTCTCGCCGAGCCCGGGCAGGCGGGCGAGATCACCAAGACCCGCCACATGCTCCAGGGTGAACAGCATGTCCTTGATCGGTGCGACATAGCTCACGGACGACTCCTCTCGGATGGACGGCGGCGACCGTCAGGGCATCAGGCCAGTTCCTTGACCATTTCCGGTACAGCCTGGAACAGATCGCCCACCAGTCCGTAGTCGGCGACACCGAAGATAGGGGCCTCCTCGTCCTTGTTGATCGCGACAATGACCTTGCTATCCTTCATGCCGGCGAGGTGCTGGATGGCACCCGAGATGCCGACTGCAACATAGAGCTGAGGGGCAACGATCTTGCCGGTCTGGCCGACCTGCCAGTCATTGGGCGCATAGCCCGCGTCCACCGCCGCGCGGCTGGCGCCCAGCGCAGCACCCAGCTTGTCGGCCAGCGGATCAAGGATCTTGAAGTTTTCGGCCGAACCGATACCCCGCCCGCCTGACACGACAATCTTGGCACCGGCGAGCTCGGGGCGATCGCTCTTGGCTACGTCACGGCCCACGAAGCTCGACACACCAACGTCGGCAATCGCAACCACCGTCTCAACAGCCGCCGCGCCACCGGTCGCGGGCGCAGGATCGAAGGCAGTGGTGCGAACGGTGATGACCTTGACCGGATCGGCCGACTGGACGGTGGCAATCGCGTTGCCCGCATAAATCGTCCGCTCGAAGGTGTCGGGCGACTTGACCGCAATGATGTCGGAGATCTGGGCGACATCGAGACGGGCAGCAACCCGGGGGAGCACATTCTTGCCGTGCGCCGTGGCAGGTGCCAGCACATGGCTATGGCCGACTGCGACCGCAAGCGCCTGCTCGGCGATGTTCTCGGCAAGCTGGTCGGCGAGGTGGGGCGCATCGGCAAGCAGGACCTTGTCGACACCGGCCACCTGGGCGGCCGCCTGGGCTGCGGCCGAGCACGCGCTGCCTGCCACCAGTACGGTAACGGGGCCGCCGCAGAGGACTGCCGCAGCAATGGTGTTGAGCGTGGAAACTTTGAGGGCGTTGTTATCGTGTTCGGCGATGACTAGCGTGGACATGATGGATTCCTTCCTCAGATGATCTTGGCTTCGTTGCGCAGCTTGTCGACGAGCGCGTGCACATCGGCGACCTTGATGCCCGCCTTGCGACCCGGCGGCTCGCTTACCTTCAGCGTGCGCAGACGGGGCGCGGGATCCACGCCGAGATCGGCGGGCTTGATATTCTCGAGAGGCTTTTTCTTGGCCTTCATGATGTTGGGCAGCGTCACGTAGCGCGGCTCATTGAGCCGGAGATCGGTCGTGACGACCGCGGGCAGGCGAATCGAAACCGTCTCGAGCCCGCCATCGACCTCACGCGTCACAGCAGCCCGGCCGTCGGCGACTTCGACCTTGGACGCGAAGGTGGCCTGGGGCATGCCGGCCAGTGCGGCGAGCATCTGACCCGTCTGGTTGGCGTCGTCATCGATCGCCTGCTTGCCCAGAATGACGAGTTGGGGCTGCTCGCGGTCGCACAGCGCCTTCAGCAGCTTGGCAACAGCCAGGGGCTGCAACTCGGCATCGGTCTCAACCAGGATGGCGCGATCCGCGCCAATCGCCAGCGCAGTGCGCAAGGTCTCCTGGCAGGACGGGATCCCGCATGAAACAGCTACGATCTCGCTGACCACACCCTTTTCTTTGAGGCGGACCGCTTCCTCGACTGCGATCTCGTCAAAGGGATTCATCGACATCTTGACATTGGCGATATCGACCCCGGTCTGGTCACTCTTGACGCGGACCTTCACGTTGTAGTCAACCACACGCTTGACGGCTACGAGGACTTTCATCTCGACTCTCAAATGAGGATGAGGGAACGGCGGCACGCAGGCGCGCCATGGATGATTGCGAATCCAGGATTATAAACGGGCGCGCCCGGAAGCCGACCATCTGGAACAGGCGAGTACGGCCAATGCGCCGAGGGCGGCCGCGACCGCAGCGCCGAAAAACGCCGCCTCGGGCGACCAGGACACCCACAGGGCGCTTGCGCCCAGCCCACCGAGCGTGCCGCCCATGCCATAGGCCACCGTCGAAAAGAGCCCCTGCGCGCTGGCTTGGCGGGAAGGATCGAACCAGCGCTGAAGCAGGGCCTGGGTCGCGCCATGGTGCACGCCGAAGGTGATGGCATGCATGAGCTGGGTCAGCGCAATCAGCATCAGCGAGCCGTCGGAAAACCCAACCAGCGCGAAGCGCAGCACGGCAATCACCATGCTGAAACCCAGCAGTGTCAACGCGCTGAATCGCTCAAAGAGCGGCCGGGCAAAATAAAAGACGCCAATTTCGGCCACCACGCCCAAGGCCCAGAGCATGCCGATCGCGGGCTTGCCGTAGCCGTGGTGTTCGAGAAACAGCGAGAAGAAGGCGTAGAACGCGCCGTGCGCGTAGATCATCAGGAAAAGCGACGCGAAGAAGGCGAGCAGTTTCGGGTCACGCAGGCTGAGCCCGATCAGGCTCTCGCGCCGGGCGCCGCCCGAAGGCAAGGTCCGCCGGGCGTCAGCGGGCACGAGCCAGGTCGCAAGGAACAAGGCCCCCATCATGCCGGCGAGCCACCATGGCAGGGTCTTCGTCCCCAGCGATTCGAGTACCGGCGCCATGCCCAGCACGGCCACGATGAATCCGACCGATCCCCACAGCCGCATGCGGGCGTAGCGGGCCGAGACACCGCCCGAGGCCTCAAGCGCAATGGCCTCATTGATCGGCACCTTGCCGGAATTGGCCAGAAAGAGCAGCGTCGCAAAAACAGCCACCCAAACGAATGAGCCACCCGCCCAGCCCAGGGCCAAAAGCGACAGCATCGCGATCAGTGCGCAGACGCGCATGATCAAGATGCGCGCGCCCGTGCGGTCTGCAAGCCAGCCCCAGAACATCGGACCGACCAAGCGCGTGGCCGGCGCGAGCGACAGGATCAGTCCAATCTGGGCCACACTCAGCCCCGCGTCGCTCAGGTAGAGGCTCAGGTAGGGCGAATGGGTGCCCACAAAGAGGAAATACGTGAAGAAGCACGCGCACACACCGAACCGGGTGCGCGACTGAAGCGGACTCAGCGGGGCACCCGTCCGGCGATGGCTGGCGTGCTCACGCGCACATCGGCGTTCTGGGCGCGATGACGGAGCGCGTGATCCATCAACACCAGCGCCAGCATGGCTTCGGCAATCGGCGCCGCACGAATGCCCACGCAGGGATCATGGCGACCGAGTGTCTCGACGACGACCGGCTGTCCCGACTTGTCGATCGACCTTCGCGGAATCCGGATGCTAGACGTCGGCTTGATCGCCAGCGAAACAGTAATCGGCTGGCCAGTCGAGATCCCACCCAGCACACCTCCGGCCTCGTTCCCGACGAACCCCTCGGGTGTCAGCTCGTCGCCGTGCTCGCTGCCTCGCTGAGCCACTGCCCTGAACCCGGCGCCGATCTCGACCCCCTTGACCGCATTGATCCCCATCATCGCCCAGGCGATGTCGGCATCGAGCCGGTCAAAAAGGGGCTCGCCCCAGCCAGGCGGAACAGGATCGGCCTCGACCTCGATGCGGGCGCCGCAGGAATCGCCCGCACGGCGCAAGTCATCCATGAAGGCCTCCAGTTGAGGCACGATGGCCTCATCGGCCGCGAAAAAGGGATTGTGATCGACCAGTGACCAGTCGGTCAGGGGAATCGGCAGTGGCCCCAGTTGCGACATCCGTGCGCGGATCTGCGTGCCGTGATGCTCGGCCAGCCACTTGCGCGCGACCGCTCCGGCAGCGACCATCGGCGCGGTCAGCCGCGCTGAGGACCGGCCGCCGCCGCGATGATCCCGTATGCCGTACTTGTGCCAGTAGGTGTAGTCGGCATGCCCGGGACGGAAGGTATCGACGAGCTTGCCGTAATCCTTGCTGCGCGCATCCTCGTTTCGGATCAGCAGCATGATCGGAGCACCCGTGGTCCGACCTTCGAAGACGCCGGACAGGATCTCGACCCGGTCGGGCTCCTGGCGTTGCGTGACATGGCGCGAGGTACCCGGTCGACGCCGATCGAGTTGCACCTGCAGGTCCTCTTCGGAGAGCAGCATCCCGGGTGGGCAGCCGTCGACAATGCTGCCAATGGCCGGGCCGTGGGACTCACCGAAATTGGTTACACGGAAAAGTTCGCCGAAACTGTTGCCTGCCATGCCGCACTGCCCCGAGCAAAGAGTTGATTTTATGCGCGCAGCCGCTCGATCACCGTCGAGCGCGGCATGAGTGCCAGGCACGCGTCCACCGAGGGAGTGCGCGTCAAGCCGAACACCTTGAGGCGCAAAGGAATGGCGAGCTGGGGCATCTTGAGCGCATGCGCAGCCAGCACCGGCTTGATGGCCGCCGCGATCGATTCGGTCGTCCAGGCGACAGTATCGAGCGAGGTCGCGAGCTCAGCCAGCGCCGCGCGGGCGGCGGGCGTCATGTGTTGGGCGAGATCGTCCTCACGGGGTTTCGGCTCGGCAAAAAACATGTGTGCCTCGTCGGCCAGATCGTTCAACGTCGCTGCGCGATCCTTCAGCAGACCGCACACCCCAGCGAGCTGCGGATAGGCCGGACTGGACAACGCGACCGCATGAATGCCCGCGCGGACCAGACGCTCGCGGATCGCACCGGCCAGCCAATCGTTGTCACTGTGCTTCAGATAGTGCTGATTGACCCAGCGCAACTTGGCTGTATTGAACTGGGAGGGCGAGCTCGACAGGTGCTCGCCATCGAACCACGCCACCAGTTGTTCACGTGAAAACAGCTCATCGTCACCGTGGCTCCAGCCGAGCCGGGCCAGGTAGTTGATGACCGCCTCGGGCAGGTAACCGTCCGCCTCGTACTGCATGACCGAGACCGCGCCGTGCCGTTTGGACAGCTTCTGGCCGTCGTCACCGTGAATCATCGGCACGTGGCCGTAACGAGGCAGGGAGGCACCCAGCGCCGAGAGAATGTTGATCTGTCGCGGGGTATTGTTGACATGGTCATCGCCCCGGATCACGTGGGTGATTCGCATGTCCCAATCGTCGACCACGACACAAAAATTGTAGGTGGGCGTGCCGTCCGACCGGGCGATGATCAGATCATCCAGCTCATCGTTCGCGATTCGGATCGGGCCCTTGACCATGTCCTCCCAGGCCACGCCCCCGGTATCAGGGTTGCGGAACCGGACGACTGGCTTCACGCCCTCCGGAGGCGTGCGGCCCGCCGCGTTTTCGGGTCGCCAGCGACCGTCGTAGCGGGGTTTGAGCCCGCGCGCGCGCTGATCCTCGCGCATCGCGTCGAGTTCGTCGGGCGTGCAGTAGCAATGGTAGGCGGTGCCCGCGGCGAGCATCTGGGCGATCACCTCACGATAGCGTTCCATGCGCTGGGTCTGGAAGAACGGGCCCTCGTCAGCTTCGAGCGCCAGCCAGCGCATGCCGTCGAGGATCGCCTGAACCGCCTCGGGCGTGGACCGCTCGAGATCGGTGTCCTCGATCCGCAGGATGAAGGTTCCCCCGAAATGTCGGGCAAAAGCCCAGGCGAAGAGCGCCGTGCGGGCGCCGCCAATGTGCAGGAAACCGGTGGGGCTGGGAGCGAATCGCGTGCGGACCATGATCTCGTTCGAATTTGAGTGCGGGAAACGGGCCGGAACAGCGCAGCCCGGTCCGGATTCTAGGCTATCGTCGAACACGATCCACGGAGCCTGGTCATGATGGAACCCGTTCGCGTCCCCGCGCAGACCGTCATCATCACGCCCGGCCTCGCGCCGCATGCCGAAGCGGTTGCAGGGACGGTTGCCGAGCACCTCACCACTGCGGTGATCCGGGCCGCTCCCGATGAGCGTTGTGGGGCCTTCCGGGCCAGGCTCGCAGACGGAATCGAAGTCGAACACGTCGATGCGGTGTTTCTGGTCGATGAGGGCGGACGACTTGTCGGGCTGGTGCCGACCGCTCGTGCCTTGTCCTGTCCGGCCGATACCCTCCTGGCGGCAATCGCCCTCGACACGATTCCCGCAGTGCGGGCTGGTGCCGATCAGGAACAGGCCGCCAACCTGGCGATTGCCCACGGTCTGAGCTGCCTGCCGGTGGTCGATATACGCGGCCATCTGATCGGAGTCCTCCCAGCACAGGCGCTGCTCGATGTGCTGAGGCGCGAACATGTCGAAGACCTGCAACGCTTGGCCGGGGTCAGGGCCGAATCGGAGCGTGCGCGCAATGCCGTCGACGCGCCGCCACTGCGCCGCGCACGCGACCGTCTGCCCTGGCTGTTGATCGGTCTCGCCGGAAGCGCTGGCGCGACGGCACTCGTTGCGCATTTCGAGTCGGCCCTCCAGGCCCATGTCGCCGTCGCCTTTTTCATACCCGCGATCGTCTACCTGGGGGACGCGGTTGGGACCCAGAGCGAAGCGATCGCCGTGCGTGAGCTCTCGCTCTCGAGACGGCCACTCAAGCGCATCATCGCGAACGAAGCACGAACCGGTCTCATCATCGGTACTGTGCTCGCGGCGGTGTCGCTGGCTGGAGTCTGGGCGTGGTACCACGACGTCCGGCTGGCCCTTGCCGTGTCCGCCTCGCTCTTCACCGCGAGCCTGACTGCCAGCCTTTCCGGGTTTGCCCTGCCCTGGGCGATCGCACGCGGCGGGCATGATCCGGCCTACGGGAGCGGCCCGCTCGCGACCATCGTCCAGGACCTGCTGAGCCTGGCCATTTATTTCTCAATGGTGTCGATCCTGATGCAGCCCTGATCGCGGCTGCCCCGCCCGGGCCGAATCCGGGCCGATTTCTGTAATCCCTTATGATTGTCGGCAATCAGAGGGCGCCGTCCCAGCGCCCCGTTCGACCCAATCAGTTCTGGACAGTTCTGGACCGATCGCGCCGACCGGTCCGTCTTGGAGGAGGCATACACCATGAGCACACGCCCAACGGCGAGGACGTCCTGCGGCGTCCTGGCGGGCAGCGTCGAGGATGGGGTCAGCATCTTTCGGGGGGTGCCGTACGCCGCGTCGCCGACCGGATCGCGGCGCTTCGCTCCACCCCAGGCGCCCGAGGCCTGGAGCGGCACGCGCGACGCCAGCGTCGACGGACCGGTGCCTCCCCAGCCCCCCTCGCGCTTGCGCGCAGCAATGGGCGATTTCGTGGCCGCGCAGGCTGAGGACTGTCTGACTCTGACGATCAGCACTCCAGCCGCCGACCACGGCCGGCGCCCAGTCCTGCTCTGGCTCCATGGCGGGGCATTCTGGACCGGGGCAGGATCGCTGCCCTGGTATAGCGGTGTGCCACTCAGCCGGCACGGTGATGTGGTCGTTGTCGGGGTCAACTACCGGCTCGGTGCGCTCGGCTTCATGAACCTTCCCGAGGTGAGC
>JBIKTA010000407.1:0-3409 GCA_044348315.1 Burkholderiaceae bacterium
GCTCGCCACCTACCGGACGCACGCCGAGTCCGATCCCCGGGCGTGGTTCGCGGCAGGCTGGATCGCGGGTCGAATGCCCGAACATCTGGCCCGCTGTCGCAAGGCACTGGACCGGCTCGCGGACATGCCGCGGCCCTGGGAAAAACCGCTACAGCCCTGAAATCTTGCAGATTGATGATGTCATCATTGAATTGCAGGGTTCGTAAGCAGACCCAAAAAAGACCAGCAGCCAGACGGTCAATCCAGCAGGAAGCTCACTCCCACCTGCTCGCACAGCCCCTTTACCTGTTGGGCAAGCGCAGGCGGAATCGGAATGCCCTGGACGGCCCGCTCAGCGCGCGAGCGCGCTTCGGGCTCACCCGGAATCAGGACGGGCAAATCAGGATGAGCGGGCGGGGTCGCGTGCAAGGTGTCGATCAAGGCGTCCATATCCGCTGCAAAATCGTCCGGTTCGCGGAACATCGCGGGGTCGATCACACAGAAGAAATGGCCGAGGTTGTCAGGATCCTGCGGCCGCTGCGTGCGAACACGGACCGGCGAAAATGAGGCGCCGGCGAGCGCTCCCCCAAGGATATGCACCATCATCGCGAGTCCGTAGCCCTTGTGGCTCGACATCTCGGGCGTACCGCCCAGCGGAGCGAGCCCCCCTCCGACCTCCTTGGGCTGGCGAAACAGGATCTCCATTGCACGCGCGGGATCGACGACCGGCTGACCGCGTTCGTCGCAGACCCACCCGGGTGGGAGCGGCTTGCCTTGGAGTTCGTAGACCTTGACCTTGTTCGAGGCGACGCTGCTGGTCGCCATATCGAGCACGAAAGGCGGGTGACGGCCCGCAGGCGCAGCAAACGCAATGGGATTGGTGCCCATCACCGGTAGGCGCCCCCTCGTCGGGACGGTGTTGATCGTCCGGGTCGAACTGGTGCACAGACCGACAAAACCTGCCGCCGCCGCCATTCTCACGTAGTAACCGGCTGCACCGAAATGGTGGGAATTCCTGACACAGACGATACCGACGCCCATGTCGCGCGCCCGCTCGATGGCGAGCGTCATCGCCATGACAGCGGCCGCATGCCCCAGACCCGCATCGGCATCGACCAGCGCGGTCACACCCTTCTCGCGGACCACCCGGGGTTCGGCGTTCAGATTGAGCCTACCGTTTCGCCGGGAACGGTCGTAATCGATCAGCATCGAGATACCGTGCGAGTCGACACCCGACAGATCGGTGTCGACCATCACGTCGGCACTGGCGCGCGACTGCGATTCGCTCATGCCCCACGCCCGCAGCAAGTCGTATATCTGAGCGCGAACCCGATCAGGCAGAGGGTACAACCAGCCCGCTCGCGCCCCTGAAACCACAGCCGAATCCTCTGAATGATCATTCATTTCCGGACTTTCCATTGCCGTTTGCCACACACTTCTAGATCTCCTGCCGGCGCCGACGCTCTTCCTGAATACGCCGCTCTGCGGCCGCCTCACGCTCACGCTCGAGCCGAAGCGCCTCTTCGACCCTGCGACGCTCGGCCTCCTCGCGTGCCTGCTGCTGGCGGATCGCTTCCGCCGCCCTCAGTTGTTCGGCTCGCACACGGTCGGCCTCGCCTCTTGCTGCGACCATCTCGGGATGAAAACAGTTGAAGAGCGGTTCGACCGGGCGCCCATCGCGAACGCTCAGCCCAGCGCGAATCCGCTCAGTGCCGTCCTCACTCAGACTGACGATCTGCATCTGCTCGGCCCTGAGCCTGAACTGAAACCGCTGCGGCAGGGATCGACGGCTGCCCGGCACGACCTGTGGCAGATCGGCCTCCAGCACGCCCCCCTCAGCATCGACCACGCGCAGCCGCACCGATTCCGCCACCAGCTTCGTGACCGGGCGATTACCCTCGATCAACACCCTCCGGCTGCGTAATGAGCCTGAAGGCCCAGCCTCGAAAAACAGGCCGAAATCCTGACGTTCGGCATTCACACACGCCTCGCGCGAGTCCCAACGACCGACGAGGCCGGTACGAGCCTGCCCAAGCAGTTGCGCCTCGCGGGCGCGAGCCTGTTGCTCGATGCGTGCCGCTTGCGCAAGCCGCTCACGCCGTTCGATCTCGGCCGCCCGCGCCGGGCCAAAATCAGCACGGATCGACAACTCAACCGGCGGGGACTGGAGATCACCACCCTCCCGATCCACCGACGCAGCACAGTTCAGGCACCGGACCCGGATCGCGGTGAGGCCGTCGTTGCGATGGGCAACAATCGCATCCAGAAGATCAATGCTGTGCCCCGTCTTATCCTGGGGCGAATGACGCACGCTCAGATCCCTGGGCGGGCCCGCGCCCTCGACCCGAAGCAGGAAGTTGGCAGGGACATCGCGCCACTGCGAGGCGCCGGTCGGCACACTGTCCTCGGCGCGCACTTCCCTTCGGATCACCCGCCGGTCCACGCAACCAAAGGCGTGCTGCGCGCTCTTGATTGGCGCCACAAGCAAACCAATGCCGAGCGTGATCGTGTGGGCGATCAAGGCCACCCCCGGACTCGCCTCATACTGACTCGACTCGATCGTTTCGCTGATCGGCCCCGCGAACTCGTCAAATTGGCCCTTGGCGGACAGGACGATCGAGAGCCGCGAGCCTTCGACGCGCAAGGCGTCGAGGCCGCGAGCAATCCGGGCGGGTTCAGGGTCGAAGAAACGGTGCATCCGGTCCGTTTTCACCACCTCGCTCGACACCCTGGGGACTTCGTCCTTCAAAAACTCGTTGCTCGCACAGGCACCCTTGCTCGGGCCGGCAAGCGGACCCGGGACCTCGACTGATGCAACCTGCGGCCGGCGAATGGGCGCCGTGCCCGGCTCAGGCATCTGGGCGCAGCCCGCCAGTGCGACGATGGCCGTAGTCCACAGCACGCATAACCGAAACTGCGACATCCGCCGACCTTCAATCTCAGGGATTGCGACAGACCGACGCGTCGCTCGCTGCCCAGTTGAGCATCAAACGATCATTGCTCGTGTCATTCAAGAGCCCCACCACCGTTGTCTGGGTGCCACGCACGTACTCGAAGACTGGGCCGACGAGATTGGGCAGCCGCGGTGCCCGCAAATTGGACGGCGTCGCAATCCCGGGCGGATCGTTGACCAACTCAAGCACTTCTTTGAGGACCTTGCCAGCCGCCTTGCTTTCACGATCGTCGAGCTGCTCCCAGACCGAGACCGCAGCAATCGGCCCCTCGAGCGCCGTGTTGCCGGAACAGGTCGAGAGAATCACCGATAGCGAGGCGCGCTTTCGCAGTGACTCGATCGCTTCGCCTGGCTCCTTTGAGCCAAACAGAAAGGTTGCGGCCTCCGGCGTGAGCGACTGCAAAACGATCCTGTTTCGATTGCTCAAGTCGATCGCGGTGGGTAACAGGGGCTGGCCCAGCGATTTTCCGAGGCTCT
>JBIKTA010000030.1:0-11249 GCA_044348315.1 Burkholderiaceae bacterium
GACCGTTGACCGCAAGCGTCTGTTCGATCACCGAATCGACGCTGCGAGTGTCGAAATGACCTGTTTCAGGATCGTAATTGGTCGGCGTCGCAATGATGACCCATTCTGCACCCGAAAAAGCGAGATTCGGGTCCGTGGTGCCCGAGAGCTTCGAAGCCAGTTCCGGCAGGTGCTGCGCGATCAGCGGATCGTCAATCGGGGCGTGTCCGGCATTGATTTGATCGACGCGGTCCTGGGCAATATCGTAGGCCACGACCTCGTGGTGTCGGGCCAGCAGCACTGCGATCGACAGGCCCACATACCCGGTCCCCGCTACGGTCACCCTCATGACGTCACTCCAACTGATGATGAATCCCAACACAGCGTGCGACACAACGATGACAAGACAATGAATTTCGGCGTTGAGTCGAACTCAAGATGACTCGCACCGAACCGGTGATCCCAGCGCATTTGAAAGGAGCGCCGTCTTAACCGATTCGTCATGCTGATCGTGGATGCTGTCAGTCATGAATGCATACCGCACTGAAGACCCGCGGCTGCTGTCCGAGCCGTCCGCCCCCGAGGCCTCAACGACCCCGGAGCCTGAGGCCCAACGGTTCAGAACGATCTGGATTTCCGACCTGCATCTGGGCACACCCGGCTGTCAGGCAGCGGCCCTCCTCGACTTCCTGCGCGATACCGAGTGCGACACCTTGTATCTAGTGGGTGACATCATCGATGGCTGGCAGCTGCGCCGATCCTGGTTCTGGCCGCAGGCGCACAATGACGTGATCCAGAAGATCCTCCGTAAAGCCCGAAAAGGCACGCGGGTGGTTTTCGTGCCTGGCAACCACGACGAGTTCGCCCGACGCTACGTCGAGCACAACTTTGGCGGCGTCGACGTCGTGAGCGAATGCATGCATGTCACCGCAGATGGACGACGGCTCTGGATCACTCACGGCGACTTGTTCGACGGTGTGATCCAGTGTGCGAAATGGCTCGCCTACCTGGGCGACATCGGCTATGAGTGGATGTTGAAAGTCAATCGCCATCTGAACAACTTGCGCGCCCGGATCGGCTTGCCTTACTGGAGCCTGTCGCGTTACCTGAAGCTGAAGGTCAAGCGGGCGGTCGGCTACATCAGCGACTTCGAATCAGCCGTGGCCCGAGAGGCCCGGCGCCGCGGTGCCGACGGCGTAGTGTGCGGCCATATCCATCACGCCGAGATCCGCACGATCGAGGGGGTGCTCTACTGCAACGACGGGGACTGGGTCGAGAGCCTCACGGCTCTGGTCGAGCACTACGACGGACGGCTCGAGATCATCGACCGCAGCGAAAGGAGTGCCTCGCCCGCCCTGATTCCTGCGCCCTCGATCACGCCAGCGGCGAGTTCCATCCCCTCCGGTGCGAATACGATGATCGTTGAACCGTGCTCGAACCAGCCCATCTCCTCGCCTCTGGCGAGCCGCGCCGAGCAGGCGATCTCGGCGGGCCCGCGATAGTCCATCGACAGCGTGGTGTCGGCAAACCGAAGCCGGATGCTCGCAACCAGAACGGCGGCCACCGCGACAAGCATCAGGGACTCGCCTGAATCGAGGCTGTATCGAATGGCAGCGCGTTCATTCCGGCAAAACAATCGATCGATACGCGCAAGCGTCGGCGGATTGACATTCCAGGTATCGCCGCTCAGGTAAGTGACATGGCGGACCGTGCCATTCGCGGGCGCGTGAAACCGGTGATACATCGCAGACGTCAGCCGCAAGGTCACGTAGTGGCCCTCCTGCCACGGTCCGCCGTCACGCCCCGGACCGAGCAAATCCTGCAGGCTGTAGGGCATCCCCTTGGCCTGAAGGACCATACCCCGCTCGACCCGGCCGCAGGCGCCGACGATTGCGTCGCACGGGCTACACAGCACATGCTCGGATGGATCGAACACACGCGCCCCGGGCTTGAGCTCCCGTGTGAAGCAGTCATGCAGACTTTCGAACCGGCTCTTGCGGGCATCGCTCAGATCGAGGTCGGTGAAGAGCCGCCACACGCCAATCATGAGCCGCGTGAGAAGCGGACTTTGTATCTTGCTGAGCCGTCCGACCAGGCGGGTCGCGAGCGCTCGGGGAATGTGATTGGTCAATACGAAATTGAGCTGATCGCTGCGAGCAATTCTCTTGAACATGGGGCAATTCATCGTTGTGTCATGTTGAAGGTTAAGCATCTCGCGTGTCCCTTTGATGACAACGGAGCGTGCCCCCCATGAGCCCGGAACTTGCCCTGACCGCATTGATGTTCGGCGGCCTCGCTGCTCTTTTTCCGCGAGCCCGCCGCCGGGTCGAACTTTCGCGCGCCAAGCACCGATCGCTTGCCGGCCATGCCCGAATGGCCCGCCGATTGGCGGCCCAGATTCCAGCGGTCGCCTACGACGAGGCCACATTCTTCTCGGCTGATGGCGCCGACCCGGCAGTCGTTGCGCGCAGGCGAGAGGCCTTCGCACGGATGGCAGCGCAATTCAAGGACCGTTACCCCGAGGGCATCGCCGCATCAAAGGAGGCCCGGGAGCACCTCCCCGACCTTCGATTCACGACCCGCTACCGCATACCCTTTCAGTTCAGCGAATACCTGAACAGTCACATCAGCCAAAGCAGCTTCGTCCGCTCATCCGACGGCATCTGGCTCGAAGACCTCGACGGGAACCGCATGATCGACCTGACCGGCTCGTACGGGGTGAACCTGCTGGGCAACGACTTCTACAAGCGGTGTATCGCGGATGCCGTCGGTCAGGCAGGTGAGCTCGGCACCGTGCTGGGCCTCTACCATCCTGTTGTGCTGGACAACGTCAGGCGGCTGCGCAGCATCTCCGGACAGGACGATGTGTCCTTTCACATGTCGGGTACCGAGGCTGTCATGCAGGCCGTGCGTCTGGCCCGCTATCACACGCGTCGTACGCATCTGGTCCGCTTCTGCGGCGCTTATCACGGCTGGTGGGACGATGTGCAGCCCGGGCCGGGCAACCCCCTGCCGCCCGGGCACGTCTACACACTGAAGGACATGGATGAGCGCAGCCTGAAGGTACTCCGCTCGCGAAAGGACATTGCCTGCGTCCTGATCAACCCGCTGCAGGCGCTGCATCCCAATTCACCGGCTCCTGGGGACTCGGGCCTGGTCGACAGTTCGCGTCGCGCAGAATTCGATCGCGATGCCTACGCGCGCTGGCTGCAGGCGCTGCGACAGGTATGCACCGAGCGCGGCATCGCGCTCATCCTGGACGAGGTCTTCCTGGGTTTCCGGCTCGCACCCGGCGGCGCCCAGGAGTACTTTGGCATCGAAGCGGACTTCGTGACCTACGGCAAGACCCTGGGCGGTGGGCTGCCGGTGGGCGTGGTCTGCGGCAAGCGCGCCTGGATGGAGCGGTTTCGCACGGAACGGCCGCTGGACATCTGCTTTGCCCGGGGCACCTTCAACAGTCATCCTTACGTCATGGCGGCGATGAACGGCTTTCTTCGCGCACTCGACACAGAAGATTGCCAGCGACTTTACCAAGGACTGGACGATCGCTGGAACGCCCGCACCGCCCGCTTCAACCATGCCCTGGCCGATGCTGGACTGCCGGTACGAATCGCCAACATGTCGAGCGTCTATACAGTGCTCTACGAACAACCGGCGCGATTCAACTGGATGCTGCAGTTCTACCTGCGTCAGGCCGGACTCGCCCTCAGCTGGGTCGGCAGCGGGCGCATGATTTTCAGCCTCGACTTTGACGATGCGCAGTTCGATGAGGTGATTCGCCGCTTCGTATCAGCGGGGATCGCCATGAAGACCGACGGCTGGTGGGACGGTCCCGCGCTCGAGAACAAGGCCATTCGCAGGTCGATGATGCGGGAATTCATCCGGACGCGGCTGGGGCTTTGAGCGCAAGCGCGCAGCCGGTGCGGAAGGCTGATGCACTCAGCCTCCCACCGAGGGATCAATCTCTGGGCGTACCTGCATTGGCTGCCGTGTCGGGCCTAGCTTGCGTGTGCATTGGGTCGATCAACTCGCCCCTCAGCAGCGCAAAAGGCGAGCGCCAGTACAGGCGAATGTCGCAAAATGGATCGGTGATGATCTTGGTGGCCCACACCACGCCGACAAACAGCGACTGCTGAAGGGTGAGCTGCAGAACTCTCAGCAGCACTCCGGCAACGCCGAGCGCCAGCCAGCCGTATCCCACATCACTTACGTAGCCCGAGAAACCGGTCGCCGGTTCGATCAAACCGCCGAGCGAGGGTGAGACGTAGAGCAGGACCGGCGAAAGTGCCCAGGCTGCCATCAGGAAGACCTTGCGTCGAATGTTGTAGCCGACCTTGATGGCCTCCTTGTACTCGTCGGTCACGTTGTTCACATGATCGAAACCGCGGGGCTCGAAAAAGAAGTGTCCCGACTGGCGGGTCACCATCGAGACACACCAGGCGATGACGGCGGCCATCGCAGGGTCGACAAACAGCATCGCGTAGGCGACCACGAAGGTGGAGGCGCTCACGAAATGAAGGCTCTGGTTGATGCGACTATGGTGATAGAAGCGGTGATCGTCCCAGCGCTGCCGGGCGAGTTCATTCAGAAACGCTCGCATATTGACCTCTTCAGGAAAGCCCGATCGCCGTGACCGAGCCACCTTCCGAGCATCCTTGGGCCAGATGACAGCAGCATGAATTTCCGATGACGGAATTGCGACTTGAGGCCGACTCAGGTCCTCGTCATCGTCATGACATCTGAGCGGTCGAGCATGAGGGCCATCATGCGAGATCCAAAACCCCTTCGCCTATCGGTGGTCACCGAAACCTGGCCGCCGGAAGTCAACGGCGTGTCCTTGAGCCTGCACCGCCTGGTCGAGGAGATGCGCAATCGGTCGCACCCCATACAGCTGGTGCGACTTCGTCAGCCTCACGAACTCGAAATCAATCGCCAAGCCTTGCCCAGCGACGAACTCCTCCTGCGCGGCCTGCCGATTCCGCGCTACCCCGGTCTGCAGATGGGCCTGCCGGCACTACGGGCATTGGGCAAGACTTGGCGCAAAGACCGTCCCGACCTGGTCCACATCGCAACTGAAGGACCGCTCGGGTGGTCAGCTTCACGGATCGCTCGCCGGCTGGGGCTGCCCGTGACGAGCGATTTTCGTACGCATTTCGAGCACTACAGCGCGCACTACGGATTGGGCCTCCTGAAACATCCGATCAAGCGCTACTTGAGGCGGTTCCACAATCGAACACGAGTCACCTTTGTTCCGACCCACTCACTCAAGGATGAACTCGCGAGCGAGGGGTTCGAGCGCCTTGAGGTACTGGGTCGGGGGATCGATACCGAGCGCTTTGATCCCGCGCGAAGGCTCCGCTCGTTGCGTGAGTCCTGGGGCGTTAGCGATCACGAGGTCGTCATCCTGTGCGTGGGAAGGCTGGCACCGGAAAAGAATCTCGTTACGCTGATTGACGCCTACCGGAGGCTGCGCGCCGATTCGCAGGCCGTCCGGCTCGTTCTGGTGGGAAAGGGTCCACTGTACGAGTCGCTGCGCACCACGCACCCCGACATCATCCTGACCGGGCAGCGGACCGGGCTCGAACTGGCCGAGCACTATGCCAGCGCAGACGTGTTCGCATTTGCCAGCCTCACGGAGACCTTCGGCAATGTCATCCTCGAGGCGATGGCAAGCGGGCTTCCAGTCGTCGCCTTCGGGCGCGGCGCGGCGATCGAGCTGATTGTTGCGCATTACAACGGACTGCTTGCGAATCAGCGCTTGCCCGAGACCTTCGCGGTCGGAATCGGCGAATTGGTGAGAAACCCCGACCTGCGCGCCCGCCTGGGCGCGATGGCCAGGCAGACTGCACTTGCTCACGGCTGGCCGGCAATCGCCGAGCGCTTCGAACAGATGCTGCGTCAATCGATCGTCGACCCCTCGGGCGCACCGACATGAAACCGTCATCGAACCGCAACCGGACCGTCACACGTACTCATTAGCCTCATGGTGTGTTCCAACCCGGAGTGATCAACATGATGCTCAAGAAATACCTGTTTGCAGGTCTGCTCGCCGCCGCGCCCACCGCGTACGCTCAGACCGAGATCCCGTTCTGGCACGCCATGACCGGTGCGCTCAACGAGTGGGTGGTCGGCCTTGCCAATGATTTCAACGACAGCCAGAAAACCTATAAGGTTGTCCCGGTCTTCAAGGGCAACTACACCGAGACGATGACTGCCGCCATCGCAGCCTTCCGGGCCGGCAACGCGCCCCCGATCCTTCAGGTCTTCGAAGTCGGGACCGCCACCATGATGGCGAGCAAGGGCGCGATCGTGCCCGTGGCCAAGGTGATGGCCGACTCCGGCTTGAAATTCGACCCGAGCGTCTACGTGTCAGCGGTAGCGGGCTACTACACGGCACCGAACGGCCAGATGCTGAGCTTTCCGTTCAACAGTTCGACCGCAGTGATGCACTACAACAAGGACGCGCTGAAGGCCGCCGGCCTTGACCCCGAAAAGCCGCCCAAGACCTGGCCCGAGTTGCTGGAAGTCACCCGCAAGCTGAAGGCGTCTGGCCACAAGTGCCCGATGACTTCGTCCTGGATGGGGTGGATTCAGCTCGAGAACTTCTCGGCCTGGCATAACGTCGAGTTCGCGACCCGCAACAACGGCTTTGACGGTACCGATACGCGCCTGGCGATCAACTCGCCCCTGCACCGCCGTCACATCGGACTACTGGCCGATATGGCCAAGGAGGGCCTCTTCGTCTACAAGGGTCGCGGCTCGGCTCCGGATGCGCCTTTTGTCTCAGGCGAGTGCGCGATCACGATGGGATCGTCGGCGGCTTACGGCAACATCCGTCGCAATGCGAAGTTCGCCTCCGGCATTTCGACGCTGCCCTATTACCCCGATGTCCAGGGGGCCCCTCAGAACACCATCATCGGCGGTGCGAGCCTCTGGGTGATGTCGGGTCGCAAGGCTGAAGAGTACAAGGGAGTCGCGGCCTTCTTCGACTTTCTGAGCCGTGCCGACGTGCAGGCCAAGAGCCACCAGGCGACGGGTTACCTGCCGATCACCACGGCTGCCTTCGCGCTGACCGAGAAATCGGGCTTCTACAAGCAGAATCCGGGCACTGATATATCGGTCACCCAGATGATCAGGAACGTCACCGACAAGTCGCGGGGTATCCGTCTGGGCAACTTCGTTCAGATCCGCACCATCGTGGACGAGGAACTCGAGAACATTTGGTCGGGCAAGAAGACGGCTGATCAGGGCCTCGCCGACATCGAGCGACGCGGCAACGAGCAGCTCGAGCGTTTCGCTGCGGCCAACCGCTGATCGCTTATTCAGCGACTGCACCCAGAGGCGACTGTCATCGGCACCACGCCGCTGCGGTCGCCTCACCGTTCAGGTGAGCTCGCGCATCCGTCCCATCTAAAGAAAGCATGATCCTTGCTGAGCTCGAAGGTGATCTTTGGCGGCAGACTGCTGCCGTGGCTGCTGATGCTGCCGCAACTCGCGATCGTCCTGGTCTTTTTCTTCCTGCCCGCCGGCCAGGCCCTGATGCAGAGTGTGATGCTCGAGGACGCCTTTGGCGGCTCGCGTCAGTTTGTCGGGCTTGAAAATTTCCGGCGTCTGCTGGCTGATCCGCTCTACCTCGGTGCCTTCTCGACCACCGCAGTCTTTTCGCTCTGGGTCGCGGTCGGCGCGATGTTCTGCGGACTGTTGCTTGCGCTCGCAGCCGAATCAGCGCTGCGCGGCCGCACCCTCTACCGGAGTCTGATGATCTGGCCCTACGCGGTCGCACCCGCGGTCGCCGGAGTGCTCTGGCTCTTCCTGTTTGCCCCGGCGTCGGGCATCCTGCCCAGGGCACTCGCCACTCTGGGCATCGACTGGAACCACCTGCTCGATTCGGACGATGCCATGACCCTCATCGTGATCGCTTCGGTCTGGAAGCAGATCCCCTACAACTTCCTGTTTTTTGTCGCGGGCATTCAGTCGATCCCGCGCAGCCTCTTCGAGGCTGCGGCGATCGACGGCGCCTCAGCTCTGCGACGCACGCTGACCATTACGCTACCCCTGCTGTCCCCGACGATTTTCTTCCTGCTGGTGATCAATATCGTGTACGCGTTTTTCGACACCTTTGCGATCGTCGATGCCACCACCCAGGGCGGTCCCGGCAAGGCGACCGACATCCTGGTCTACAAGGTGTATCACGACGGATTCAAGGCGCTCGATCTCGGGGGCTCGGCCGCGCAATCGGTCATCCTCATGACCCTGGTGATCGCACTCACCGCCCTGCAGTTCCGATTCCTCGACCGCAAGGTGCACTACTGACATGGTCGAACGAACCGGCCTGCGCCATGCACTCGCGCATTTCGTGTTGATCACTGGCGTGTGCGTGATCGGGTTTCCGCTTCTGGTCGCACTCGTCGCGTCGACCCAGAGCGCCGAGGACATCGCCGGGCGGGCGTCGCTCTCCCTGTTGCCCGGTGAGCACGGTCTGGAGACCTGGCGGACCGCGCTGTTCGGCGGACAGACCCGCTTCGGTTCAAACATTGCGCCCGTCCTGCCCATGATGTGGACGAGCCTGATCTCGGCGCTGGCGATCGCAATCGGAAAGATCGTGATTTCGCTCCTTTCGGCCTTCGCCTTCGTGTACTTCCGCTTCCCGGGTCGGGCGCTCTGCTTCTGGCTGATCTTCGTGACGCTGATGCTCCCTGTCGAGGTTCGCATCCTGCCCACCTACGCGATCGTCTCGAATCTGGGCCTGCTCGATACCTGGACGGGACTCACCGTGCCGCTGATGGCCTCGGCGACAGCGACCTTTCTGTTCCGACAGTTCTTCATGACTATCCCGCCCGAATTGGTCGAAGCCGCGCGCATGGATGGTGCGTCGCCGATGCGCTTCTTCTTCGACGTGCTGGTGCCGCTCTCGAAGACAAGCATCGCAGCGCTCTTCGTCATTCAGTTCATCTATGGCTGGAACCAATACCTGTGGCCGCTTCTCGTCACGACCAGCGAATCGATGTATCCCATCGTGATGGGCATCCGCAGGATGATCGGCGGAGGTGATGCCGCCAATGAGTGGAACGTGGTGATGGCGGCGGCTCTGCTCGCGATGATTCCGCCCGCGATCGTTGTGCTCGGCATGCAACGCTGGTTCGTCAAGGGCCTGGTCGAAAGGGAGAAATGAGAGAAATGATCGGCTCAATCAGCGACCCGCTCGTCCTGAACGCGGTGAACAAGCGCTATAACGCCGGAGGCCGCAAGGAGGTCCATGCGGTCAAGGATGTGACGGCATCGATCGCCGCCGGCGAATTTGTCGTGATTCTCGGCCCGTCGGGGTGTGGGAAGAGCACGCTCCTGCGCTTGGTCGCCGGACTTGAGACCGTTACCGAGGGCGAGATCCGGCTGGGCAGCACGTTGCTGAACGATCTCGAGCCCGCCCGTCGCGACATCGCCATGGTGTTCCAGAACTACGCGCTTTACCCGCACATGAGTGCCTTTGACAACATGGCCTACAGCCTGCGCATCGCCGGCCTGCCGCGCGCGCAAATCGAGGCTAGAGTCCAAAAGGCCGCGGCAGCACTGGGGCTCGGTGAACTGCTCGACCGCCGGCCCGGCCAACTGTCTGGCGGACAACGGCAACGCGTGGCGATGGGACGGGCCATCGTGCGCGAGCCCCGGCTGTTTCTGTTTGATGAACCGCTCTCCAATCTCGATGCGAAGCTGCGTGTGCAGGCCCGGCTGGAGATCCGGCGACTGCACGGGCAACTTGGACGCACCTCGCTTTTTGTCACGCACGATCAGGTCGAGGCCATGACGCTGGCCGATCGCATCATCGTGATGAACGAGGGTCGGATCGAACAGATCGGCACCCCCGACACGGTCTACGCTCGACCCGCAACCACTTTCGTTGCTGGGTTCATCGGCGCGCCTCCGATGAACCTTCTTAACGGGCGGGTCGATGGCGAGCAGTTGTTTCTCGATGGAGTCGCCCTCCCCCTGCCCAATCGACCGCCCCGTCAGGGTCCGATCATGCTCGGACTTCGAGCCGAAGCGGTGAGAGCAGGCGACACCCAATGGTTGTTCGAAGCCGAACTCGTCGAGCACCTCGGCAACCAGCAGCACGTTCACGGCCGGCTGCAGGGGCAACCCTTCGTGATCAGTCGTTCGAACGACGGTCCGCTGGTGCGCCCCGGCGATCGATTCGGCCTCTCGTTCGACCCGCAGGCACTCCACTGGTTCGATGCGTCAACTGGCAGCCGACTGAGCGAATGAGCAGCTGAAAGGCTGGAAGGCTGAACGGCTGTTCAGCGCCGGCCCGAGGTCATTCACTTCGCACAGGCTCCCATCCCACAGCAATCGCGCATCGATCAGGCCGCAATCGGAAGCTCGCGTCGGCGCAGCGGCTCGGCAAAGCGGCGCACGAAGCGCTCACTCATCTGGTCGATCGGCAGCAGCATCAGGAAATCGGCGCAATTGAAGACTGGATCATGCGCAGGCGGCCCTCCCACCCTGGCCCCGGCTCGAAGATAGCCCCGGATCAGCGTGGGGGCCTCGACCACCTCGCCGCGCGCGAGCGTGGCCACGGGTAGCGCGGACCGCGGCCGGACCCGCAGTTCGGGGGCCACCCAGGAGCGCTCGAGCTGAAGCGCGAGATCGGCCGCATACGCACCCCCATCGGCCAGACTGACGGACGCGCATCCAATCATCGTCCGGATCGAGCGATCGACCGCATACCGATAGAGCGCGCCCCACATCATGGCCATCACTGCGCTGCCGCGCCATACGGGATCGATGCAGGAACGGCCGATCTCCATCATCGATCCCCGAAGATGCACGAGCGGCGACAGATCGAACTCGGAATCGGCATACACCTCGCCCAGACGCCGCGCTGCGGCAGGCGGCAAAATCCGATAGGTTCCAACCACTCTCGCACTGCCCTGATCCACGACGATGAGGTGGTCGCAGTGATCGTCAAAGCGATCCTGGTCGACCCCCGGCGAAGCCCCCAGGCGAGCGCCCATTTCCTGGGCAAACACCCGCCAGCGCAGCCTCTGGGCGGCCTCGACCTCATCCCAGGTCCTCGCCAGGCGCACGCTCAGCAAGGCTCCGCGCCGGTCACCATCATGGTCCTGCCTGAACTCGACTCGATTGCCTGTTCGCGTCTGCATGGAATACTCCTTTGCCAACGTGCTGGATCTTGCGACGCCAGATTTGCAGAACGATGAAAGTTTCGTGTCGAAGGGATGACATCACGCTCAACGGGATTTGGTCATAATCACGCG
>JBIKTA010000409.1:0-3391 GCA_044348315.1 Burkholderiaceae bacterium
CGGCCGACCGTCATGAGCGCTGACACGTCGCGGGCGGCGCTCGCACTCGAGATGGCGGTTGCGGCGGCGGCACTGGATGCGCTCCTTGCCGGTTCGCGCCTAGACCAGGCACTGGCGGCCCCAACCCATCTCGCCCGGAAGCTGCCGCCGGCCTCGCGGGGGCCGGTTCGCGACATGGCCAGTCACGGCAGTCGCACGCTCGGTCTGACCGGCGCGCTTGCGCGAGCGATCAACCGCCAGCCCCCCTCGCCACCGATGGGCGCGCTGCAGCAGCTCGCGCTTTCCCAGTTGCTCGATCCGATTCGCCACCCGGCGGTGATCGTCGATCAGGCCGTCGAAGCGGCGCGTCTGGCGGGTGCGAGCGCGGGCGCGGCCGCGTTTCTGAACGCGAGCCTGCGGCGCTTTCTGCGTGAGCGCGAGACGCTGATGTCGGCGGCGCTTGCGGACCCGGTGGCGCGCTGGAACCATCCTGACTGGTGGATCGAGCGGCTGAAGGCCGAGCATCCGGGGCATTGGACGCGTGCGCTCGAAGTCGCCAACGCATTGCCGCCGCTCACGGTCCGTGTCAACTTGCGAAAGACGAGTCTGGCCGATTACCGAGGGCTGCTGACCGACGCTGGCTTTGCGAGCCGGGTCGTGGCCGAACAGGCGCTTGTGATCGAGCCGGCCTGCGAGGTCTCGCGACTGCCTGGCTGGCACCAAGGCTGGGTTTCGGTTCAGGATGCGGCTGCGCAGCTTGCTGCGGTCTTGATGCCGGTGCGATCCGGCGACCGTGTGCTCGATGCGTGTGCCGCGCCCGGCAGCAAGACCACCCACCTGCTCGAACGCTACGATTGCAGGGTGACCGCGCTGGACCACGATGCCCGCAGGCTGGCCTCAGTCGCTGCGAACCTCGATCGGCTCGGTCTGAACGCGAGCATCGTTGAGGGCGATGCGGCCAAACCGGGTGCTTGGTGGGATCGAGAGCCCTTTGACCACATTCTGCTCGATGCACCATGCAGCGCCTCAGGCGTGAGCCGGCGGGTGCCGGACGCCCGCTGGCTGCGCCGCCGTGGCGATCTGACGACACTCGCCGCGACGCAACTGCGCCTGTTGGAGGGGCTTTGGCCGCTCCTGCGTGCCGGTGGTACAGTGCTCTTTGCAACCTGCTCGATATTTCGCGCCGAGGGCCCGGCGGTGGTCGAGCGCTTCCTCGCGTCGAGATCCGACGCACGAGCGGTCCCGATCCCTCCCGAGCCCCTGCGCGGTTTTGATGCCCACCCGGTCAGTGGTCGGCAGGTGGTCGGCATGACGCTTCTGCCCATCGCCGGGCAGGAGCAGGATCACGATGGCTTTTACTACTGCCTGATCGGAAAGCGCGCTTGATCGTCCGGCTCCTCATTTCGGTATTTTGGGTGATGCTCCTGGCCTTGGCCCTGCCGCGATGGGCGTGGTCACAGGGCGAGCCCGCCTATTTCGAACCCAGCGTTGATGGCACGCGCTGGTTGCTCTCTGCCGATTTTGACCCGCCACTCACCGCCCGTCTCGAAGAGGTCGCCAGTCGCGGCATCCCCTTGCACTTCACCGTCGAATTCGAGTTGCTGCGTCCCCGGTGGTACTGGTGGCCCCAGAGCGTCTTCGGGCAGTCGGCGAGCAGGCGTCTGGCCTACCATCCCCTCACAGGAGACTATCGGCTGAGCGAGGAGGGTGAGCCCGCACAAAGTTACGGACGTCTCGAGGACGCCCTCGTCCCGATCGTGCAGTTGCGTAATTGGCGCATCGAACTGCCCGCCGACCTCGAGCCGGGCCGCTATGTTGGCCAAGTTCGACTGCGGCTCGATTCGGGCCAGTTGCCCAAGCCAGTCAGGATCGATGCCCTGACCAATCGCGAGTTGTACCCGCAGGCCGAATGGAAAAAATTTCCGGTCAACATTCCGACGAAGACAAGCGCGCAGTAGGCCGGTTGCTCCGGTTCGCGCTGATCAGCGCGGTGGCCTGCGCGGTGGTGCTGCTCGTGCTGCTCGCCGGCGCGAGCGCGCGCTCGGGTGTGCTCGAACGCTACTACCCGAGCCTGCTGGCGGCGACGGTCGCGGTCGCCCTTGCGCTGCTCGGCCTGGTTGCGGAGCTCATGCGACGGCTGGTCAATCGGTATCGACGTCGCCTGTTCGGATCCCGGCTGATGGCGCGGCTCGCCCTTTCATTCATTCTCATGACGGTGGTTCCGGTCGCCCTGATCTATCTGGTTTCATTCCAGTTCATCGGCCGCTCGGTCGAGTCCTGGTTCGCCGTTCCGGTCGAACGGGCGCTCGACTCCGGCCTGAGTCTGGGCCGTGCGAGCCTGGACGCGCAGCTGACCGAGCTGACCCAGAAGGCACGCGCGATGGCGGTCGCACTATCGGATACTGCACCGTCGGCCTGGGCCTCACGGCTGGATCGGCTACGTGAGCAGCTCGATGTGCAGGAGGCGCTGGTGGTGACGGGTGGGCGCACCTTGGTTGTGGCCGTCGGTGCGCGCATCACGCTGGTGCCAGACCTGCCCTCGCCCGCCGCGATGCGACAGGTGCGCCAGGCGCGGACCTATGCTGCCGTTGAAAACCTCGAAGGCGGGCCGGCCAGTGGCGGACCCGGCCTGCAGGTGCGGGTCATCGTGCCGATCAACGCTGCCGGGCTCAGTCTGGACGAGGGCGCATTTCTGCAGCTGATTGCCCCGCTGCCGGCCACCCTGGCTGAGCACGTCCAGGCGGTCGAGCAGGGCCGCCGTGACGTGCAGGCGTTGAGCCTCTCCCGGGCGGGCCTCAGCGAGATCTTCAGCGTCACCCTGACCCTGATCTTTTTGCTCACGGTGTTTGCCGCGATTGCCTCGGCCTTTCTGCTTGCCGGGTGGCTGACCGGCCCACTTGCCATGCTCGCGGCCGGCACGCGCGCGGTCGCCGAAGGCGATTTTCGACCAGTCAAGGCGTATGCAGGCCGCGATGAGCTCGGTGTACTTACCCAGTCATTCAACCGGATGACTGGCCAGCTTCAGGAGGCGAGGGAGCTCGTCGAGCGCAACCGCCGCGAGCTCGAAGAGGCTCGAGCCCGGCTGTCGAGCGTGCTCTCCAATCTGACCGCGGGCGTGATCGTGTTTGATGCGGCATGGGATCTGGTGCTCGCCAACCCGGGTGCGCAGGCGATCCTCAGAGTGCCCCTGCAGCGGGTCCTGCCCACCCCGATCGAATCGATTCCCAGGCTGTCGGGCATTGCCTCGGAAATCCGCGTCGCTTTCAACGAGCTGGAAGCGAGCGCAGCGGCCAGTTGGCAACGCCAGTTCGTATTGCCGCCCGAACCGGTCATCGGTGAGCGTCAGGGGGGCTGGAATGCCGACCAGACGATTCTGGCCCGTGGCTCCATGCTGCCCGGGGAGGGGTACGTG
>JBIKTA010000410.1:0-3388 GCA_044348315.1 Burkholderiaceae bacterium
ACCACGAAAAAGCCAGCGAGCGCTCCGATCAGTACGAGCAGTGGGTAGGCGAAGCTTTGCGTCGACACCAGCGTCATGACGGGCACGATGAGGCCCATCGCCACACCTACCGGAAGCACCCGAACCGAGTCTCGCAGGCGCACCCGCCGAGCTGCGAATATTGCGCCCGCGGTGATGCCGATCGCCACCACACCCTGGAGAATGGCCGCCTGGTTGAGGGGCATATCGAGCGCGACGCGTGCCCAGTCGAGCACGATGAATTGCAGCGTCGCCCCGGCGCCCCAGAAGAGCGTGGTGACCGCCAGCGAAATCTGGCCGAGCTTATCGCGCCACAGCAACCCGCAGCAGGAGGCAAACTCGCGGATCATCCTGATCGGCCGCAAGGCGTGCTGGGGATAGCGCACGCCCGTGTCGGGGATGCGTAGATTGAATGCGGCCGCGACGACGTAGACGAGGCCGATCACCAGAATGGCCGTCTCGGCAGGCGTGTCACATCCCGGAATATTCATACCAATCAGATAAGCGCTCACGCTTGGGCTGATGAGCGCGCCGCCCAGCACCGTGCCGAGGATGATCGATCCTACGGTTGCGCCCTCTATCCAGCCATTGGCCGCCACCAGGCGCTCGGGCGGCAGCAACTCTGTGAGGATGCCGTACTTGGCGGGCGAGTAGGCCGCAGCGCCAAGCCCCACCACGGCATAGGCAAGGAGGGGATGGACGGCCAGGAACATCAAGGCGCACCCGGCCACTTTCACCAGGTTGGTGATGAACATCACGCGACCCTTGGGCATTGAGTCGGCAAACGGGCCGACAAAGGGCGCGAGCAAGACGTAGGAGAGGGTGAAGAAGAGCTTCAGCATGGGCTTGGCCCACTCGGGCGCCTGCATCTCGATCAGTAGCGCGATTGCCGCGATGAGAAGCGCGTTGTCGGCGAGCGAGGAAAAGAACTGCGCCGCCATGATGGTGTAGAAGCCGCGCTTCATGATCGATAAAGACCGAAAGGGGGAGGCTTTGCAAAGGTCAGGCTGAGGGTTATACCACGCGCGCCGTGACGGAGCGCTCGGGGCAGTCTGGTGTGGTAACTTCCGAGTCCCTTCACGGCGCTGTCATGGCGCCGGGTTACATTGTACTGCGATGCCGCGCCCGATCACCGCAACCGTTCGCCTGTCCGCTTTGCGCGCCAATCTGCAGCGCGCACGCGCGCTCGCGCCCGGTTCCCGCATCTGGGCGGTGGTCAAGGCCAACGCCTACGGGCACGGCCTGCTTGAGGCGATGCGGGCGTTTTCCGAGGCCGATGGCTTGGCGCTTGTCGAGTTCGACGGCGCGACGCGACTGCGCGATGCGGGCTATGCGCGACCCATCCTGATGCTCGAAGGGGCCTTCGATGCGGAGGACGTCGAACAGGCGGCCGCCCAGGGCTTGGTACTCGTTATTCACTGCGCGGAACAGGTCGACTGGCTTGCGGCGCACCGCGGGCCACCCATCGATGTTTATATCAAGCTCAATACCGGGATGAACCGCCTGGGCATGAGCACTGACGAATTGCCCAGCCTGTTCGCCCGGGTCACCGGCCTCGCGGCGGTGCGTTCAGTCTCGCTTATGACCCATTTTGCCAATGCCGACCTTCCCGGTGGGGCTCATTCCCAGCTGGAGTGCTTCGAGCAGACCACAGTCGGGATGCCGGGCGTGCATAGTTTGGCCAATTCTTCGGCCATTTTCGAACTGCCTGAGACGCATCGGGACTGGGTGAGGCCCGGCATAATGTTGTACGGCGGGTCGCCATTTTCGGATCGCACGGGTCGCGAACTCGGTCTTCAGGCCGCGATGGCCCTCGAGTCTCGGCTGCTCGCGATCCAGACGCTGGCTCCAGGCGACGCGGTGGGCTACGGCAGCACTTTTGTGGCGGATCGCCCGATGCGGATCGGGATCGTGGCGTGCGGCTATGCCGATGGTTATCCTCGTCACGCTCCGACCGGCACCCCGATTGCGGTCGGGGGTGTGCGAACGCGTACCGTGGGACGCGTCTCGATGGATATGCTCGCGGTCGATCTCGAGCCCGTTCCGCTGGCGCGCGTGGGCGCTCGGGTCGAGCTTTGGGGCGATTCGATTGCGGTCGACGAAGTTGCCCATCACGCCGGTACGATCGCTTACGAATTGCTCTGCGCGGTTGCGCCGCGCGTGCAGAGGGAGGTGCTCGACGATGGTCCAGCGATCCAAGACCCAGTACGTCTGTAACGACTGCGGCGGCGCGAGTCCAAAATGGTCGGGGCAGTGCCCGCACTGCAGCCAGTGGAACACACTCGTCGAGGCACAGGTCGAGCGCGCGGGCGCCAGGCATCAGGGTCTGGTCAGAGCCCAGCCGCTCGTGACGCTGGACGCAATCGAGCCTGAAACCGTTGAGCGGATGCCTACCGGAAGCGAGGAATTCGACCGGGTGCTCGGGGGAGGGCTGGTCGCGGGGTCAGTCATCCTGATCGGCGGCGATCCCGGCATTGGCAAATCCACCCTCCTGCTGCAGGCGCTCGCGGGGCTCGCGGCGGGGACCTCGGTGCTGTATACGAGTGGGGAGGAGTCGGCTTCCCAGATCGCCCTGCGGGCGAGACGTCTGGGCTTGGGCGAGGCGCGTATCCCGCTGCTCACCGAGATCGATCTTGAGCGGATCCAGGCGGAAATCGAAGCCAGGCGCCCGACGGTGGTCGTCATCGATTCGATCCAGACGGTTTATTCGCCTCAGCTCCAGTCCGCGCCCGGGTCGGTCGCGCAAGTCAGGGAGTGCGCCGCCCAGTTGACGCGCCAGGCCAAGTCGCTCGGCGTTGCGCTGGTCATGATCGGACACGTCACCAAGGAGGGCACACTCGCCGGCCCCCGCGTGCTCGAGCACATCGTCGACACCGTACTTTACTTCGAGGGCGATCCCGGCTCATCGTTCAGGATGATCCGGGCCTTCAAGAACCGCTTTGGCGCAGTGAACGAACTGGGTGTCTTCGCCATGACCGACCGCGGTCTGAAGGCGGTCTCCAACCCCTCGGCCCTTTTCTTGTCCCAACACGAAAAGAAGGTCCCGGGCTCGTGCATCCTGGCCTCTCTCGAGGGCACCCGCCCCCTGCTGGTCGAGGTGCAGGCGCTGGTCGATCACAGCCACGTGCCTTCGCCGAGGCGGCTGTCGGTCGGCCTCGAGAGCAACCGACTCGCGATGCTGCTCGCGGTCCTTCATCGACATGCAGGTGTGGCCTGTCACGATCAGGATGTGTTCGTGAATGCGGTGGGCGGTGTGCGGATCAGTGAGCCGGCGGCTGACCTGGCGGTGCTGCTCGCCATCGTGTCGTCCCTGCGCAATCGTCCGCTGCCCCCCGCGATGGCCGTTTTCGGAGAAGTGGGGTTGGCAGGC
>JBIKTA010000411.1:0-3375 GCA_044348315.1 Burkholderiaceae bacterium
GTAGACGATGAACTCGGGCTGGCGCACGAGGTTGACGACGGGCTGGAAGCGGTCGCGCACCGGGTCCAGGCCAAAGTGTTCGGCCGCCATCCGGTTGCACCAGCGGATCTGTTGACGGACGTCGAGCAGCATCACGCCGTTGGGTGAGGCGTCGATCGCCGTTAGAAAGTACTGGAGCCGGTCGCGCTCCTGCTCCGCACGTCGGTCATGCTGTCGCAGCGCTTTCTCGATTCTGTAGCCGAGTTCTCCCCAGAACCCGCCGTCGCTCGGGGCGGCTGCGTCGGAGTCGCTCTGCAGCCAGCGAATCAGGCGCGTGCCGCGCAGGCGGTCCCGCCCCGACGAAATCAGCGCGCCCACCAGTGCGCCGGCAAGGGGCAGCTCCAGTCCGGATGCGATATCGGTCCAGAGCATGGCGAGCGCGCCGATCCCCGCGCCGATCAGGGTCAGAAAGACCGGCGCACTGATGCGCAGCAGAATCCGCTGGAGCAGGGACATCGGTCGGGCAGGGACGGTGTCGGTCTGCCCGCTCAGCGCACGGCGTCTTCCACGTCAGCCATGGGCGAATGGCGCACGTCCGTGCCCTTGACGATGTAGATGATGGCTTCGGCGAGGTTCTTGGCGTGGTCGCCCACCCGCTCGACGGCTTTCGCCACAAAAATCAGGTCGATGCTCGAGGAGATGGTTCGGGGGTCTTCCATCATGTAGGTGATGAGTTTGCGCATCATGCCTTCGAATTCCTGGTCGATCTCGCGATCGTGCTTGATCACGTCGATCGCGCCCGCTGTGTCGAGACGGGCAAAGGAATCGAGCGCTTTGCGCAACTGATTGATGGCAAGCTCGGACTCGACGCGCAAATCTCCGACCGGCTGGCGCATCTTCATCGGCAGCCCTGCGTCGAGGAGTCGATGGACGACCCGTGCGATACGCGCGGCCTCGTCGCCGACACGCTCGAGATTGGCGATAATCTTGCTGATCGCGATCAATAGCCGAAGATCGCGTGCAGTAGGCTGGCGTAGCGCGATGATGCCCGACAGGTCCCGGTCAATCTCGACCTCCATGCGGTTCACGCGTTGCTCCTCGCGCACCACTTGCGCGGCGAGGTCGCCATCGAACTGCGCGAGCGCCGAGATCGCCTGCGCAACCTGGCTCTCGACCAATCCGCCCATCTCGAGGACCTTGGACGAAATGCCGCTCAACTCGGCATCGAACTGCGTGGACAGGTGTTTGTCGACCATGCTTGGGCTCCTCAGCCGAATCGTCCGGTGATGTAGTCCTCGGTTTCCTTGCGGCGAGGCTTCATGAAAATTTCCTTGGTCTCGCCGAATTCGACCAAATCGCCAAGATACATGTATGCGGTGAAGTCGGACACCCTGGCCGCCTGCTGCATGTTGTGGGTAACGATCAGTATGGTCACCTTTTTCTTGATCTCCGACACGAGCTCTTCGATGCTGCCGGTGGCAATCGGGTCGAGCGCGGAGGTCGGCTCGTCGAACAGGATGATCTCGGGGTCGGTCGCGAGCGCTCGCGCGATGCACAGCCGCTGTTGCTGTCCGCCCGAAAGGTTGACTGCGAGCTCGTCGAGCCTATCCTTGGCTTCGTTCCAGAGCGCAGCGCTTCTGAGCGCCTCCTCGACCTTGTCATCGAGGTAGCTGCGACGTTTTTCGCCCCGCACGCGCAGGCCATATGCGACGTTTTCGTAAATCGATTTTGGAAAGGGATTGGGCTTCTGGAAGACCATCGAAATGCGCATGCGCACCTCGATCGGGTCGACCTGGGGGTCGAGGATGTTGACTGCGTCCGGGAAGAGCTGGATCGAGCCCGCATAGCGATGCCCCGGATAGAGGTCGTGCATGCGATTGAAGCAGCGCAGAAAGGTCGATTTGCCGCACCCGCTGGGTCCGATCAGCGCGGTGACCTTGCGCGCATGGATCGGCATCGAGATGCTCTTAAGCGCTTGATAGGCACCATAGAAAAAATCCAGTTCCCTGGCCTCGGCCTTGAGTTCGCCGGGTTGCGCGGGCAGTGTGATCGTGGAGGGCATCAGCAGGGTCCTATGGCTGAGCAGGTGCGCTGACCGCGCGTTGCGATTTTCACCAGGCGATATTTTTGCGAAGCCGATAACGCAGCCAGATCGCCAGGGCGTTCATTCCGAGGGTCATGAACACCAGCACGAAACTCGCCGCCGCGGCGTTCTGGTGGAAAGCCGGATCGGGCCTTGAGGTCCAGTTGAAGATCTGGATCGGCATCACGGTAAAGGGCGAGTTCAGCCAGTCGAAGACGCCCGCGGGAGGCTCTCCGGTAAACGGCACGGGAGGCAAGAAGGCGATGAAGGTGAGCGCGCCGATGGTGATGATCGGCGCGGTCTCACCGATCGCGCGCGACAGGCCGATGATCACGCCAGTGAGAATCCCTGGGGTGCCGTAGGGGAGCAAATGGTGGCGGATGACCTGCCACCGGGACGCTCCGCAGGCGTACGCGCCTTCCCGGATGTACTGCGGAATCGACCGTAGTGCCTCACGGGTCGTGGTGATCACGATCGGCAGGATCAAGAGCGCGAGCGTGAGCCCGGCTGTCAGAATCGATTGACCGAGACCGAAGGTGTAGATGAAGAGTCCCAGCGCGAGCAGTCCGTAGATGATCGAGGGCACGCCCGCCAGGTTCGTGATGTTGATCTCGATCACGTCGGTGATCCAGTTCCGCCGGGCATATTCCTCAAGGTAGACCGCTCCCGCGATCCCCAGCGGGACGGCGACGATCGCGGTCACCATCATCACCAGGATCGAACCGACCCAGGCTGAGAGGATGCCCGCCTGGGCGGGCCGTCGAGACGGAAACGAAGTGAAAAACTCCGCCGACAGTCGGGGGATGCCCGAAATCGCCATATCGATGAAGAGCGTCAGCAGCGTGAGGATGCCGATCCCCAGTGCGATCACTCCCACGACGCCGAACATCAGGTCCCAGCGGCGGTGCCGGCGGATCAGCGCGCGGACTTCAGCCGGATCGAGGGGTCGACTCATATTCAATAGGCCTCGCGGAAGCGCCGCCGCAGCCAGTGGCCGGCGAGATTGAAGCAGAGCGTGAGCACGAGCAGGGACAAGCCCGCCGCAAAGATCGTCTGGTAGCCGATGCTGCCATGAGGTAGGTCGCCCAACGCGACCTGGACGATGAAGGAGGTGATCGTGGCCGCCGGCTCGAGTGGATTGAAGCTGAGCGAAGGCTGCATGCCAGCCGCCACCGCGAGGATCATCGTCTCACCGACTGCACGGGAAATGCCGAGGATGTAGGCCGAGGCCACGCCTGAGAGCGCGGCCGGGAAGACGACGAACAACGCGGTCTGCAGCTTGGTCGCACCCATCGCATACGAACCCTCCCGCA
>JBIKTA010000412.1:0-3368 GCA_044348315.1 Burkholderiaceae bacterium
ATCTGCCACATCAGCCACTCCAGTGTTTTGAACTTGTCGCGGTCCGACTTGCCCAGAAATCGACCGGTCTTGCCCGCCAGATAGATCAGGATGGCGCCCGACTCGAAGATCGAAATCGGTTTGCCTCCGGGGCCGTCGTGGTCGACGATTGCCGGGATGCGGTTATTGGGCGAGATAGCCAGAAATTCGGGCTTGAACTGGTCGCCGGCCCTGATGTCGACCCCGTGGACCGCATAGGGCAGCCGGCACTCTTCGAGCATGATGTGGATCTTGTGACCGTTGGGGGTGGCCCAGCTGTAGAGGTCGATCATCGTCGGAGTCCTTGGTGGGTTGGGTTGAATGGCGCTTGGGCGTTCTCAGACACCCAGCCTGAGCGCGATCGCCTCTTTGGCGGCGGGGCGCGCGATCGATTCGTTCAGCCATTGCGACAGGCGAGGGAAGTCCGCCAGCCGAGCGTATTTCATTTCGGTCAGCGAGTAGAGCACGCTCGCAATCAGGAAGTCGGCCATGCCCCAGCGCTCGCCCTGGAAAAAAGAGGCGTGCGCAAGATGCCGCTCCAGGATGGCGAGCTTGTCCAAAAGCAGCGGCTCGCTCTCGTCGGCCGCCCTCGTGTCGCGCTTTTCAGCCGGCAGACGGAATCGATGCAGATAGATCTTGATCATCGGGCCTTCGATGTCATTGGCAATGAAAAAGCCCCATTGCAGGGCACGGCCTCGGCCCTCGGGGTCGGCGGGCCAGAGCGGGCTGCCGTATTTTTCCGCGAGATAGAGATTGATCGCTGCGGTTTCCCACATCACGAAGCCATTGTCCTCGATGGTGGGCACGCGTCCGTTGGGATTGAGCTTGAGATACCAGTCCTCTTTAGAGCTGGCCTTGTCAACGTTGATCGTGACATTGACGTGTTCCCAGGCAATGCCGGATTCCTTCATGAACCAGATCACGCGAAAGGCGCGGGAACGATACTGACCGTAGAGCTTGACCATGGACATTGATCCTCTTTGTGAGAAAGGGCGCATCGAAAACGCCCCCGAATTGAGATTAAGCCTTACTGCTTGCCGATCCGCTTGACGACCCCGTCCATCACGCGGGCGTCGTCGGCCACAAATCTCGCAAACTCGGGCGCATCCTGGTAGAGGATGGGTGTACCTGCACCGCCGATCGTCTTGACGACGCGGTCATCCTTGGCCGCCTGGCGGGCCGCATCGCGCAAGCGGGTCACCACTGCTTCAGGCGTGCCGGCTGGAACAAAGAGGCCCGACCACTGCGAGAACTGCACCGGCTGCCCCGCTTCGGTGAGGCTTCGCACCTCTGGCAGGGGGCCAAGCCGACCGGTGCCCCAGTGCGCGAGTGCGCGAAGGCGGCCCGACTTGATGTGTTGGACAACCGTCGCAGGCCCGGTCGCCAAAGCGTCGACCTGCGAACCGAGGAGCCCCACGATTGCAGGGCCCGCCCCGGTGTAGGGCACATGCAGCATGAAGGTGTTGCTGGATTGCTTGAGCATCTCCATGGGGACGTGCATGGTGCCGTAATTGCCCGATGATCCGAAGGTGATCGAGCCGGGTTTGTTCCGCGCGTGCGCGAGGAAATCGTCGAGCGACTGCCACGGGCTGTCGCTTCGGACCACGAGTACGGTGGGATCGGCCGTGAAGCGGGCGATCGGGACGAGTTGGTCGAGTTCGTAGGCGGGCTTGCGCTCCAGCACCCGGTCGGCTGACGGCAGGATCGTGATCGAGGAAAGCGCCATCAGGATCGTGTAGCCGTCAGGCTTGGCCTTTGCCACATGCGCCATGCCGACGCCACCGCCTGCCCCGGCGCGGTTTTCGACCACGACCGCCTGGCCCAGGATGCGACCGAGCGCCTCAGCGACGGGCCGCCCGACCGTATCGGCCACACCACCAGGCGGGAAGGGCACGACCATCGTGACCGCGCGAGTGGGCCATTTGTCCGCGCCCTGGGCCAGCGCCGCAGGCGCCGAACCCAGCGCAGTCAGCATGCCCAGCGCGCTCACGAGCGCTGCGCCGAGGACCGATCGACGTTGGGCTGCCGCAATGGGGTGGTGCATCGTATTGATCATCTTGAGTCTCCTCAGGGCAGATAGTGGACGGCAAATTCTTTAGCCAGTCATTGCACCATTTTTATGCCATCGCCACAAATTGGATTGTCATGCAATTGTCATCGCGGTTCGGGATCATCCTCCGGAGTTCAACCGGCGCCGCGTCGCCCAAGGAGTACCCATGTCAGACCGCATCGAACTCGACGACGAGTCGACCAATGATTCCGGCAACCCTCATTTCAGCGAGCTGATCGATCAGTCGCTCGCCAATCCGACCCGACGACAGTGGCTCAAGGGCGGCGCAAGCTTTGTCGCGATCGCTGCGACCAGCGCCACTCAGGCGGCCGCTCCGGCTCCTGCAGCTGTGCCCCGGCTCGCCCACCCATCCACACCCGCCAAGCTGGGCTTCCAGGCGGTTGAAAAGACGATTGCTGACCGCGTGACGCTGCCGGCCGGCTACAACTACACGGTCCTGCATGCAACCGGTGACCGAATCTCGACCGCGTTGCCGGCGTATTCGAACACCGGTATTGAAACGGATGACTGGTCGCAGCGGATCGGCGATCACCACGACGGCATTGAGCTGTTTTACATGGATTCGAACGGCCGCTACACAACCCGCGATACCGGCCGGGCCGTACTCGCGATGAACCATGAAAGCTCGGCCGATTCCCACTTTTTCCACCCGAACGGCCAGACCTCGAGCGGCGTCAGCGGCAAGAAATTTCACCAGTTCGGCAACTGGGATCTCGGGGATCGACCGGGCCTGGAAGTGCTGAAGGAAATCAACCATCACGGCGTATCGGTGGTCGAGCTGCAACGAAATGGCAACGGTTACACCTACAAGATCGACTCGGGCTACAACCGTCGGGTGACGGCGCAGACGACGATGCGCATGGCCGGCCCCGCGAAGGCGATGAGCGATCTGCGGGCGATGATGGTCACACGCTGGGATACGACGGGTGCTACGAGCCGCGGCACGCTCAACAACTGCGGTACCGGCTCAACCCCCTGGGGAACGATGCTGACCTGCGAGGAAAACTGGTCCCGTTACTTTGGCATGCCGCGTGGCAGCACCCCGGTTGATGCCAAGGCCACTGTTTCGCGCCGCCGCTACGGCGTGGCACACCAGGCGATCGCCGCCGATGCCAAGCGCGCAATGGGGCAGGGCTGGCATACGCCCGCGGATCTGCCGGATACCGAATTCCGGTTCAGCCGCTGGGATGCATCGGCTCGCGGGGCTGCGGCCAACGGCAGCCAGGACTTCCGGAACGAACCCAACACCTTCGGCTATAACGTCGAAATCGACCCGCTT
>JBIKTA010000413.1:0-3367 GCA_044348315.1 Burkholderiaceae bacterium
GAGGGATCCACCGGACATGCCAGGAGACTCTCGAGTTTACGGCTTGCAAAGCTTTGGGCTAACATCGCCGCGGTTCGGTGCTTTCGTAGTTGGCAAACCGGCATGCCAGTCGATCATCGGGCACTGAGCGAGACTTGTTCGCCGGCGAGCGCCGGTTTCCGACAAAAGAATCCTCGAGGGGACTGCAGCAATGAAACTCCGTAATCACAAGGACTTCTGGTCAGGGATCATGTTCCTTGTCTTTGGCGTCCTGTTCATGTTCTGGTCGCGCAGCTACCAGCTGGGCACGGCCGCCAAGATGGGACCGGGGTACTTCCCGACGGTGCTCGGCGGCATCATGGCGGTGTTGGGCCTGATCATCCTGCTCGGTGCGTTTGCCCGATCCAATACGGATACCAAGGTCGAGAAAATTGGCCTCAAGGAAATTTTCCTGGTACTGGCGGGCGTCGCAGCCTTCGCAAGCCTCCTCAACCTTCTGGGCATGATGTTGTCGATCATCATCATGACCTTCATTGCCGCTTCGGCCAGTCACGAGTTCCGATTCAAGGAGACCGCAATCAACTCGATCCTGATGTGCGTTCTGGCCTATGCGTGTTTTGTCTACGGACTCGAAGTGCAGATGCCGACCTGGCCGTCCTTCCTGGTCAGCCGATAAGGAGCGCATAAATGGAAATCATTGACAACCTCCTGCTCGGCCTTTCGGTTGCGGCCACGCTCGAAAACATCTTCTACTGCTTCATCGGCTGCCTGCTGGGCACGCTGATCGGTGTCCTGCCCGGGATCGGCCCGCTCGCGACGATCGCGATGCTGCTGCCGATCACCTACAAGATGACCGACCCGACCACCGCACTCATCATGCTGGCCGGCATCTACTACGGTGCGCAGTACGGCGGATCGACCACCGCCATCCTGGTCAACCTGCCCGGCGAGACCTCCTCGGTCGTCACCACGCTGGATGGCTACCAGATGGCGCGACAAGGGCGGGCGGGGCCTGCTCTCGCAACCGCTGCAATTGGTTCGTTCTTCGCTGGCACGGTGGCCACCCTGATGATCGCCGGCTTTGCCCCGCCGCTGGCGGAGGTCGCCTTCAAGTTTGGTCCGGCCGAGTATTTCTCGCTGATGGTGCTGGGCCTGATTGCGGCGGTCGTGCTGGCCCATGGCTCGATCCTCAAGGCGCTCGCGATGGTGGTGCTGGGTCTCTTGCTCGGCATGATCGGCACCGACGTCAATTCGGGCGTGGCACGCTTCTCCTTCGATGTTCCAGAGCTCACCGACGGCATCGAGTTCGCCGCGGTTGCCATGGGCATGTTCGGCTTTGGCGAGATCATCGCCAACCTCGAGCAGAAGGAAAAGCGCGAGGTCTTCACCAACAGCGTGGGCAAGCTGATGCCTTCGCGCGAAGACTTCCGCCGCATGGCCTTCCCCATCGTTCGCGGAACCGCGCTTGGCTGCTTCCTCGGTATTCTTCCCGGCGGTGGCGCAGTGCTGTCCTCATTCTCGGCCTACGCGATCGAGAAAAAGCTTCACAAGAACCCAGAGCTCTTCGGCAAGGGCGCCATCGAGGGCGTTGCGGGACCGGAATCGGCCAACAACGCCGGCTCACAGGCCTCGTTCATCCCGATGTTGACGCTCGGCATCCCGACCAACGCGGTGATGGCGCTGATGGTTGCGGGCATGATGATTCACAACATCCAGCCCGGTCCTCAGGTGATGGCCAGCAACCCCAATCTGTTCTGGGGCCTGATCGCATCGATGTGGATTGGCAACGCGATGCTGCTGATCCTCAACCTGCCGCTCGTCGGCCTGTGGGTGCGGCTCCTGACCATCCCCTACCGCGTGCTGTATCCGGCGATCCTGATGTTCTGCTGCATCGGCGCGTACTCGATGAACAACAACGTGTTCGACGTGTTCATGACGATCCCGTTCGCGATCCTGGGGTACACGTTCAAGAAACTCGATTGCGAGCCCGCTCCGTTGCTCCTGGGCTTCGTGCTGGGCAAGCTGATGGAGGAATATCTGCGTCGCGCCATGACGATTTCCCGCGGTGATCCCACCGTCTTCGTCACGCGTCCTCTGTCCGCAACCATGCTCGGCATTGCGGTCGTGCTCCTGGTGATCGTATTCTTGCCCTCGGTCAAGAAGAAACGGAAAGAGGCCTTCTCGGAAGAGGACACCTGATCGGTTGTCGGTACGCGCCCTCTCGTCAGGGGCGCGTGCAAACCAAAGCCCGAAGCAGCGATGCTCCGGGCTTTTTTATTGTTCGGTCGATCGTTGCGGGCGTCGGGCGCGGGCGACTGAAGCCTTCCGCAGACGATGGAGCCCCCAGGCTGCGACCAGCACCGCCAACGCAATCCCCGCCAGGTGGTCGGGTTCGGTCAACATGTGGGCAAACGCTTCCCAGAACGCATGGCCGTGATCGCCGGGGTGGGCATGGGCTACGCTGGCCGAAAGCGCAGCGGCACAGGCCAGCGCGCAGGCAATACGATTGGGTCGGGTCTTCAAAGCAAGCATGGGCTTCTCCTGGTCCTGATCGATCAATGAAAGACTGTGCAATCGGTGATAACGCAGAACGTATAACCCCTCAGCGAGACGCCGATCGCGACAGCAGTCCCCGGGTCTCGATCTCATCGATCACCTGATCCAAACCCTGGCCGGTCTTCAAATTGGTGAAAACAAAGGGCCGGGCACCGCGCATTTTTCGAGCATCGCGGTCCATCACCTCGAGCGATGCGCCGACATAGGGCGCGAGATCGATCTTGTTGATGACCAGGAGGTCCGACTTCATGATGCCGGGCCCGCCTTTTCGCGGGATTTTTTCGCCGGCCGCCACATCGATGACGTAGATTGTGAAATCAGAGAGCTCGGGGCTGAAGGTCGCCGCAAGGTTGTCGCCCCCGCTTTCCACGAGCACGAGTTCCAGACCCGGGATACGCTGCTCGAGCCGCTCCACCGCGTCGAGATTGATCGAGGCGTCCTCGCGGATCGCGGTATGCGGGCAGCCGCCGGTCTCAACCCCAAGGATACGATCGAGCGTGAGGGCGTCATGACGCGCCAGAAACTCCGCATCTTCCCGCGTGTAGATGTCGTTGGTCACGACGGCCATGTTGTAGCGCTCGCGCAATGCCCGGCAGAGTGACAGTGTGAGCGCAGTCTTGCCGGACCCGACGGGGCCTCCGATGCCGACCCGCAGAGCGGGGTGACGCGAAGGACTGGGCGGGACTGAAGAGCTGTTCATTTTGGATCATCCAAGTCGAGGCTCTGAACGATCGTTCAGGAGCGAAAGAGACGCGAATACTGCGTTTCGTGAAGACTGCTCGCAATCGCGAGACCGGGCGAAAAATTGCTCCAACGCCCAGGTGGACGGCTG